>NZ_DCJO01000041.1:0-18521 GCF_002320075.1 Intestinimonas sp. UBA1698
CCCCCGCCGCTCCTTGGAGCGGCGGGGGTGGTTTTTATATCGAAAGCCTTGGGTTCGCCCGTTAATTTCATGTGCAAATTCGTGTGCATTTTTTGAGATTTTTACACACGACACCATACGCTTTCAACTTACATTGTACCATGGACAAAACCATGAAACCATTGAAAAACAAAGAAAAAATCCCGAAACCCTGATTTATCAAGGGTTCGGGATTTGGTGGAGGCGGGGGGAGTTGAACCCCCGTCCGAAAATGTTTTAACGGGAACTTCTCCGGGCGCAGACGGTCTTTTAAATTTCCCTTCCTGAAGCGCGAGCCGTCACGCTCAGCAGGTTGGTAGCTTCATGATGCATGGTGCGCTCAAAGCTTTGCGCACGCACGGTCCCCACTCAAATCACGCCCCAAACCGGCTCGTGGGCCTTCCGGCTGGGACGGCAGCGGAACTTAAGCCGCTACGAGTTCGTAATCGTTGTTGTTCTTTAATTTATAAAGAATGCCCATTTTTAGAAGGCTGGGCGCCTTCGCCCGCTATTCCCGCCTCTGCATCCCCGTCGAAACCGGTACGCCCCCGCGTCGTCGCAAAGTCCATTCCGTTCGGCACACCCGGCAAAGCCGCGCATCCATCCCTTCCTGCCCTTGCGCCTCCGCCCCTGAATGGGCCCGCTTGCGCTGGGCCACGTTCAGAAAGCCGGGAGTTTGCAAAATCCAACCATTACGTGTGATTATACCTTTTCCGGCGCGGGGTAATCCACACCGAAGGTCTCCACAGTCACCGCCTTCATCCGCTGGTCCTCCATGGGCTTATCCATCCGGTCGGTGCGCACGGACACGATGGCGTCGGCCACCTCCATGCCCTCGATCACCTTGCCGAAGGAGGCGTACTGGCCGTCCAGATGAGGGGCCGCCTCCACCATGATAAAGAACTGGCTGCCGGCGGAGTTGGGCGCCATGGTACGGGCCATGGAAAGCACGCCGCGGTCATGCTTCAGGTCGTTCGGAAAGCGATTCCCGGTAAACTCCCCCCGGATGGAGTACCCGGGGCCGCCCGTGCCGGTGCCCTGGGGACAGCCGCCCTGGATCATGAAGCCGGGGATGACCCGGTGGAAGATCAGCCCGTTGTAAAACCCCGACTGGACCAGGCTAATGAAGTTGTTGACGGTATTGGGGGCCTTATCGGGGTAGAGCTCGGCCACCATCCTGCCGCCGTTTTCCATTTCAAAGGTGACAATGGGATTCTGAGCCATGGGAAACACTCCTTTCAATTTGGGAGAGTACTATAAAATAACACACTCTCCGGCCGGTGTCAATGCCTAATATCTGGCCCGGTCCTTCATGGCGCGGTCAATCTCCCGCCGAGCGTCCTTGGCCGCGGCGGTGGCACGCTTGTCATAGAGCTTTTTGCCCTTGCACAGGCCCACCTCCAGCTTGATGCGCGGCCCCTTAAAGTAGATGCACAGAGGCACCAGAGCATAGCCGTCCTGCTTGACCTTGGCAAACAGACGCAGAATCTCACGCTTGTGCATCAGCAGGCGGCGGGGCCGAACCGGGTCCCGGTTAAAGATATTGCCCTTCTCATAGGGGCTGACGTGCATCCCGTGGACCACCATCTGGCCGTCCTTGATGATACAGTAGGAGTCCTTCAGGTTGACGTTGCCCTGGCGGATGGATTTGACCTCCGTGCCGCACAGTTCGAGGCCGGCCTCGAATTTCTCCTCTACAAAGTAGTCGTGATACGCCTTGCGGTTGGCGGCAATCTGTTTGACAGCGCTGCGGTCCATGGTGCACCTCCCCTCTGCTAAGATAAAAATTATACCACAGAACCCCCAAAAGGACAAGAGGGGCTTTTCGACGCCGAAAGACGGTTTTTGGCTTCGTGTACCGGAGCATGCAACATTTTGGCGGGGCGCGGAAAGGGTGAGAGGTGGGATGGCGTGAAGGCAAAGACAGAGCGGGAGTGGAAAAACGACGTGCTGAGGCGGCTGGAGCGGCTGGCGGACCGGAAGAGCAACGACGCGGTCAAGTTGGCCTTCCTGGGCGAGGGGCAGTTGGAGGAGATCGAAAAGCTGGACCTCACCGGACTCACGGAGCTCAAACGGCACGGCAACGGCGCGGTAGAGATCCGGCTGGTGGACAAGCTGCTGGCCCTGGAGAAGCTCTACAGCATGGCGGGCCAGAGCGGCGAGGGGGCGGAGCGCTTTCTCCGGGCTCTGGAGGAGAGCGGCGGAGACGAAGAAAAAACCGAGCGGGAGGACCTATGAGGTTCTCCTCCAAGCAGCGGCGGGTCCTCACCTGGTGGTGCTCACCCGAGGCCGGACACTGGGAGGCCGTCATCTGCGACGGCGCAGTCCGCAGCGGAAAGACCTTCTGCCTGGGGCTGTCTTTTTTCTGCTGGGCCATGGGGCGCTTCCAGGACCGGCAGTTCGCCCTGTGCGGCCGCAGCGTCCAGAGCGTGCGGCGCAACCTCCTGGTCCCGCTGCTGCCCACGCTAAAGGAGCTGGGGTTCCAGGCGGAGGAGCGGCTCTCCCAGAGCCGGCTGACCCTGCGCGTGGGAGGAAGGGAAAACACCTTTTACCTCTTCGGCGGCCGGGATGAATCCAGCGCCGCCGTCATCCAGGGCATCACGCTGGCCGGGGCCCTGCTGGACGAGGCGGCCCTCATGCCCCGCTCCTTTGTGGAACAGACCTGCGCCCGATGCTCCGTGGAGGGCAGCCGGCTGTGGTTCTCCTGCAACCCGGAGCACCCCGGACACTGGTTTTACCAGGAGTGGATCCGGAAGGCCGGGGAAAAGCGGGCCCTCTATCTCCACTTTACCATGGAGGACAACCCGGGGCTGTCGGACGCGATGCGACGGCGGTATGAGCGGCGCTTTCAGGGCGCCTTCTACCGGCGGTTCGTACTGGGGGAATGGGTGGCCGCCGAGGGGCTGGTGTACGGCTTCTTCGACGAGAGCCTGGTACGCCCGCCCCCGGCCGGACCTATGGAGGAGTGGCGCATCTCCTGTGATTACGGTACGGTCAACCCCGCCTCCTTCGGCCTGTGGGGCAGGAAGAACGGGGTGTGGTACCGGGTGGAGGAGTACTACTACGATTCCAAGAGAGCCGGGCGGCAGAAAACCGACGGTGAGTATGCCGCCGACCTGCGGCGGCTGGCCGGAGAGCGGGAGATCCGCCGGGTGGTGGTGGACCCCTCGGCGGCCAGTTTCTTGGAGACTCTGCGGCGGGAGGGCTGGCGGGTCTGCAAGGCCGACAACGACGTGCTCTCCGGCATCCGGGTGACGGCGGAGCTGCTCCGGAGCGGGAAGCTGGTCATTTGCAGCGGGTGCCGGGACAGCCTGCGGGAATTCGGGCTCTATCGCTGGGACCCCGGAAGCGGGCGGGATCGGGTGCTCAAAGAGCACGACCACGCCATGGACGACATCCGCTACTTTGCCGCCATGGTGGCGGCGGGAGAAGGGGAGCGGGGCGGACTGGCGGCGGGGTACGCGGAGCGGGAAGCCTTTTAGAGTGACGGGAGATGGATATGGCTTTGTTTGAAAAGAAAAAAGTGCCTCTGACCGGGACGGCGGTACAGCTCCGGGACGGGGGCAGGCATCCCTTCGGGGTGCTGGACGGCTATGTGCCTCTGCGCAATGGGGAGATTGCCCTTTACCGCGCCATCCGGGAGGCGGTGCCCATCGTGGACGCCGCCCTCATAAAGCTCATCCGGCTGGTGGGCGGCGTCCGGGTGCAGTGCGGAGACCCCAGGGCCCAGGAGGGGCTGGAGCGGTTTCTGCGCACGGTGCCCACCGGACGGGGACAGCGGGGCGTGCAGTCCTTCCTGGACTGCTACATGGACTCGCTGCTCACCTGCGGACGGGCCGTGGGTGAGCTGGTGCTGGACCCCGACGGCCGGGAGGTGGCCGCCCTGCTGTGCGGGAATGCCGCCGACCTGGAGATCCGGGAGGGAGACTCCCCCCTGGACTTCACCCTCTGCGCCCGGAGGGAAAACGGACAGATTGAGGAGCTCCCCTGTCAGGAGCTCCTCCTTTTTACCCCTTTCCAGCCGGAAACCGACAGCCCCTATGGGGTGTCCCTGCTGCGGTCCATGCCCTTTTTGACCGGAATCCTGCTAAAAATCTATCAGGCTATGGGCATGAACTGGGAGCGCATGGGCAACGTGCGCTTTGCCGTGGTCTGCAAGCCGGGGGAGGACGGCCTGGAGCGGACCTGCGCCCAGGAGCGGTGCCGGCAGATCGCTCAGGAGTGGTCGGCGGCCATGCAGGCGGGAAAAAACGGCGGGGTCCGGGATTTTGTGGCGGTGGGCGACGTGGACATCAAGGTCATCGGCGCCGACAACCAGGTGCTGGACAGCGAGGTGCCCGTGCGGCAGATCCTGGAACAGCTCATCGCCAAGACGGGAATCCCACCCTTCCTGCTGGGGCTGTCCTGGTCCTCCACCGAGCGCATGAGCACCCAGCAGGCCGACATGATGACCAGCGAGATCACCGCACTGCGGCGGTCCCTGGACCCGGTGGTGGAGCGCATCTGCGAGCTGTGGCTGCGGGTACACGGCTACGGCGGCCGGGTGGAGGTCCGGTGGGACGACATCAACCTGCAGGATCAGGTGGAGGAGGCCCGCGCCGAGCTGTACCGGGAGCAGGCCCGGGCGGTGCGCGGACAGAACAGCGGAAGATAGGGGAGGACGAAAGCTTGCAGATCAAAAAAGAGGCGGGGCTGGGCCGGGGCCCCCAAGTGGACCGGCGGGAGCTGGAGCAGATCCATCAATTTAGCCGGAAGGAGCTGACGGCGGAAGAGGTCTACACCTTCTCGGTTCGGCTGTGCGACAACGAGATCGACCGGGATGGGGAGCGCTTCTCCCCCCAGGCCCTGGAGACGCTGGCGGAAAAGTTCGTGGGGAAAAGCGGCATCTTTGACCACGAATGGAGCGCCAGGGGGCAGACCGCCCGCATCTACCGGGCGGAGGTGGTCCGGGAGCCGGAGGCCACCACCCGGGCGGGGGACCCCCTGTGCTATGTGAAGGGGTACGCCTACATGCTGCGTACCGAGGCCAACCGGGACCTGATCGCCGAGATCGACGCAGGCATCAAACGGGAGGTATCGGTGGGCTGCGCGGTGGAGCGGTCGGTCTGCTCGGTGTGCGGCGAGGACATCCGGGACCGGGAGAAGTGCCGGCACATCCGGGGCCGGACCTACAACGGAAAACTGTGCTGGGCCGAGCTAGACGGCGTCACCGACGCCTATGAGTGGTCCTTCGTGGCCGTGCCCGCCCAGCCGGGGGCGGGGGTGCTCAAGGGCTTCCGGGGGGAGGCCCGGCTGGAGCGCCTGGAGCAGGAGGCCGCCCTGGGGCGCAAGTATCTGGCCGGGCTGCGCCGGGAGGTGGCGCGGCTGGGGGCGCTGGCCGAGCTGGAGCTGGAAGCACCCGTCCTGGAGCGTATGACGGAAAAGCTGGAGGAGGGCGAGCTGGAGGCGCTGCGCAAGGCGCTGGAAAAACGGACCCGGGAGCGCTACGCCCTGCGGACGCAGTTGACCTATTCGGAAGGGCAGGAACAGGAGACGGCCCGGGACGGGGCCTTCCTGATCTGAGGCAGGTTGGACGGAGAAGAAAGGGAGGAAGAGCATGAGCAGACAGGTTTCCTATGAAGAGATCGGCGCGGTGACCGCCACCTTTATCGCCCAGAGCGGCGTGGAGGACGGCATGGCGGTCAAGCTGGCCGGAGACAGCACAGTGGGCCCCTGCACGGCAGGGGAGCGCTTCTGCGGCGTGGCCCTGGCTCCGGTGGGGGGCTTTGCCGCCGTACAGGTGGGAGGCTTTGCCCGGGTCAAATACAGCGGCACAGGTGTCGCGCCCGGCTGGGTGAGCCTCACCGCCGATGGCTCCGGCGGCGTGAAACAGGCGGGCTCCGGCGACGGGGCGAGAGATTATCTGGTCGTCAGCGCGGATACCACGGCCAAAACCGCCGTGGTTCGGCTGTAAGAAAAGGAGGATGCGGGTATGGCATACTGTTATGACAATCTAAAGCTGGAAAAAGGCATGTACAACCAGACGGGTAAGTCCTTTACCCAGGTGCTGGAGGAGCTGGACCCCGACCCCCACTACAAGGGCACCCCCCTGGAGGGGCTGGACGCCTACCAGCGGCAGCTCAAGCGCTTCGACATCAAGGTCAAGGGCGAGGGCTCCGACGTGGTGGAGAAATTTTTCCGTACTTCCGACTCCGCCGTCCTCTTTCCCGAGTACATCGCCCGGTCGGTGCGGCTGGGCATGGAGGAGGCCGACATCCTCCCCGATCTGGTGGCAGCCGTCACCCGCTTCGACGGGCTGGATTACCGCTCCATCGCCTCCGCGCCCGGCGACGAGAAAAAGCTCCGCCGGGTGGAGGAAGGGGCCGCAATCCCCTCCACCACCGTCAAGACCCAGGAGAACCTGGTCAAGCTCCACAAGCGGGGGAGGATGCTGGTGGCCTCCTACGAGGCCATCCGCTATCAGAAGCTGGACCTCTTCTCCGTCACCCTCAAGCAGATCGGCGCCTACATCAGCCGGATGCTGGTGGAGGACGCCATCGGCGTGCTCATCGGCGGCGACGGCAACGACAACGCCGCCGACACCTATCAGGTGGGCACCAGCCCCATCGGCGGCACCAGCGGTACGCTGGACTACGACGCCCTGGTGGACTTCTGGGCGCAGTTCGAGCCCTACGAGCTCAACACCCTGCTGGTGCCCAGCGGCGTCATGGTGGACATGCTCAAGATGACTGAGTTCCAAAACCCCCTGACCGGCCTCAACTTCCAGGGTACCGGCAGGCTGACCACCCCCCTGGGGGCCAAGCTGCTGCGCACCTCCGCCATGGACAGCGGCAAGCTCATCGGCCTGGACAAGCGCTACGCCCTGGAGATGGTACAGTCCGGTGACCGGGTGATGGTGGAATACGACAAGCTCATCGACCGGCAACTGGAGCGGGCCGCGATCACTACCATTTGCGGCTTTGCCAAGATCTTCAAGGACGCGGCCAAGGTCCTGACGGTGTGATGGAGGCGGCATGACGGAGGAGATCTTTGCATTGGCCAGGGCACTGAGCGGGGCCGGCGAGGAGGAAGAGGGCCTGCGCAAGCTGTGCACCCAGGCGGAACAGGAGCTGGCCGCCCGCCTGAAGGAGGGGGTGACGGCCGGGGACTGCGCCGAAGCCTTCGCCCTGGCCGCGGCCTGGACCGCGCTGGCCGACTGGCGGGCGGGGGAGGACCTGGAGGGGGTGAGCGCCTTCTCCGCCGGGGACCTGACCGTCCGTGGCGGCGGAGAGGCCGCCTGCCTGCGGCGGGACGAGCTGCGGCGGCGGGCGGAGGCCGTGCTGGCCCCCTACCTGGCCGACCGGGGATTTCACTTTCAGGGGGTGCCGGGTTGACGGGCGGAGTGCTCCGGGGGCTTCTGAAACGGTACGGACAGACCGTCTGCCTCCACTCCGGCGGCGGGCAGGAGGTCCAGACGCGGGCCTTCCTCCAGCCGGTGCTGGACCGGCGGGAGGACCGGTGGCAGAGCCTGCCCACCCCCCTGGGGGAGGCCAGGCGGGACCGCTTCCTCTACCTGGGCCCTCCGGATGCCCCGCTGGAGGGGCTGGAGGAGGGCTGGCTCCAGTGGAATGGGCGGAAATATGAGATAATGCAGGCCCAGCCCATCTATGTGGGCCGGCGGCTCTCCCACTGGTGGGGGCTGCTGCGGCCCAGGGATGCGGAGGAATGACATGACAGGATTGGATCGAATCCGGGAGCATATGACGGCCTTTTTGACTGCGCGGGGCGTGCAGGCCGTGGCGGCCTGGCCCGGCCAGGGGCGCAGACGCCTGAGCGGGCCGGTGGCGGCGGTGTCCATCCGCGCCTGCGAGGGCGGGCCGTCCGGCTTCCGGGACTACCTGGGAGAGCGGTATGACCGGGACAGCGGCCAATGGCAGGAGTTGTACGGCAGGAAGGTACAGGTCACTTTCGGGCTGGACCTCTACGCCCCGAGGGAGAGCGGGGCGGCGGGGTGCCAGACCCTCTTTGACGATCTGGCGGAGGCCCTGGCCGCCGGGGGGCCGGAGGGGCTGAAGCTCCACACGCTCTCCCGGGGAGAGACGGCCTTCGACCGGGAGACGGGGCTGTTTCACTGCCCCGCGGAGGCGCAGTGCGGCGCGTGGCTCTACGCCGTGGCCGACGAGGGCGGGACCTTCCTGGATTTTGAGGTGAGAGGGGAACGAGCATGACAATGACGACGCATGAACGGCCGGGGGTGTACTCTGCCTACGACGCCTCGGCGGTGGTGTCCGGCAGCGGCGGCGGCAAGGTGGTCGGGCTGGCGGCGCTGTGCACCGGCGCCGCCGCCGGGGAGGCGGTGCGGATCACCCGCTACGAGGATGCGGTCTCCGCCTTCGGCAGCGGAGAGGAGATCTGCGAGCTGATCCGGTTGCTGCTCCTCAACGGGGCGGCGGCGGTGGACGCGGTCCCCGCGGCGGATGAGAGCGGTTACGCCGCCGCCTTCGCCGCGCTGGAGGCGGTGGAGGACGTAGCGGTGGTGGTGTGCGACTCCACCACCCTGGCGGTGCAGCAGGCCCTGCGGGACAGCGTAAAGGCCGCCTCCGCCGCCCGGCGGGAGCGCATCGGCGTGGCGGCCGGAGGAGAGACCGAGACGGTGAGCCAACTGGTGACCCGGGCGGAGGGGCTCAACGCCGAGCGTATGGTGCTGGTGGCCCCCGCAGACCCAAGCGGCAAGGGCCGGGCGGCGGCGGCCGTGGCCGGGGCCATCGCCGGAGAGAACGACCCGGCGGTGCCCCTGGGCGGTGCGGTACTCCGGGGCCTGAGCGGACTGAAGGTCCAGTACAGCGACAACGAGATCGACCTGCTGGTGCGGGGCGGGGTTACCCCCCTGGAGAGCGCGGCGGGGGAGATCTCGGTGGTGCGGGGCGTCACCACCAGAACCAAGAACGGCGAGGCCGCCGACAGCACCTGGCGGGAGCTGTCCACCATCCGCATCGTGGACGACGTGATCCCCGCAGTGCGCAACAGCCTGCGGGCCAAGTTCCAGCGGGCCAAAAACACCGAGCAGTCCAGAGGGGCGATCCGCGCCCAGACCATTCTGGAGCTGGAGAACAAGCTGGGCCGGGAGATCATCACCGGCTACGACGGAGTGACGGTGACGGCGCTGGAGGAGAATCCCACGGTGTGTCTGGTGGAGTTCAGCTTTACCGTCACCCACGGACTCAATCAGATCTGGCTGACGGCCCATGTGACGGTTTAATACGGAGGGGAAGCAATGACAGTGACGGGATTTCCCACCAGCAGCGACATCTATCTAGAGGTAGACGGCAAAAAGGTGGCGGTGGTGCAGAGCTACGCCGCAAAGACCAGCCGCTCGAGCCGGACGGTGGAGGCCTTCGGCGAGGATCAGCCGGTGGCCACCATACCCGGGCCACGCAGCCATCTGGTGGAGCTGACGCGGCTCTACGCCACAGACGAGGCCGTGCGGGACGGCATCAACTTCCACGACCTGGAGGATTTCTCCCTGGTTATCTGCAAGCCGGACCGGAAGATTATCTACTCCGGCTGCCAGTGGAGCGCCATCGGGGAAAACGGCACCCTGGGCGACATGGTGGTAGAAAAGGTGACCATTGTGGCGGCCAAGCGAATCGAGACGAAGGCGTGAGCATGGAGCGGGATTGGATGACCCTCCTGGCCGGAGCACGGAGGACGGCGGCAGAGGAGGGACAGGGGCTGGAGCTGCGGCTCCTGTCCGCCCGAGAGGTGCTGGAGGCCCGTCGGGAGGCGGCGGGCCTGACGCGGGAGGACCGGGAGCGGGCCCTGTGCGCCAACGCCTGCCTCTTGGCCCGAGCCCTGGAGCGGGGCGGAGAGCCGGTGTTCTCTACCGGCGGCGCGGTCCTGGAGGGCCTGTCGGTGGAGCAGATCGCCTCCCTCAGCCGCCAGTGGAGCGCCTTCAACCGGCGGGAAAATCCCTCCCCGGAGGAGGGAGAGCCGGGGGTGCACGACTTAAAAAAAGCCTGGAGCACGCGCCTTATGCGCGCCTTCAGTGGCGCGTGCTCCGGGCTTTTGGGGCGCTGCCCACCGAGCCGCGGGCCCGGGCGATGACCGACCGGGATTACCTGTGGTGCGCCCTCAACCTGCTGCTGGACGGCGAGGAGGCGCTGGATGCGCTGTGTCCCGCCTGCCGGGCGGAGGCACGGGAGGGACGGTGCCCCGTCTGCGGCGCGGCCACGGGAGGCGACCGGACCGGGGAGAACGCAGGGTTCGACCCGGAGCGGTTTGAACGGATGCGGCGGGGGGAGAAGGCATGACGGACTACATCGAGGACAGCCTGGACCGGCTGGAGGAGGAGGAAGAACGGAGCTGGGACTGGCATGAGGCAGCGGCGGTCCTCTCTGCAAGGAGCTCCGAGAAGAGCCGCCAAGCGGCGGCGCAGAGCCAAAACGGGACCGCCGCGCCGGAGACGGCGGCGGTCCGGGAAAGGCGCCGGGAAAGGGAGCCGGACCTCCCGGCGTCCGCCCGCTCCGCCGCCGGGGGAACACAGGAGCCGGCGGAGAGCGGGACGGAGTGGAGCGGGCTGGAGGGGACCGCGCCGCCGGGACAGCCGGCCGCCGCCGGGCTCTACTGGGGGCTGGCGCGCCTGCGGGCCGCCGCGGCCTATGGGACCTCCGCCCCCGGCCGGACAGTGGTCCGGGTCCCCGCGCCGGCGTCCGAGGAGACGCCGGGCCTCCGGCCCGCGGAGCTGGACCGCCTGTTCCAGCGGGACGCCCGGCGATACGACGGCCGATTTACACTGTTTTAGAAGGGGGAGAAGCCCATGCGCTTGACGGCCATGCGGTACAAGACCTATACCTGGCCCCACAACCCCAGAACCTACACCATTGATTACGAGCGGAAGATGGCGGTCCACAAGGTCCCCTTCGGGGGCTATCAGCTCCAGGACCTGGGACTCACCCGGCGGATCATGCGGGGAGAGGGCGAGTTCGTGGGGGAGGGCGCCTATCAGGAGTTTAAAAAGCTGGCTTCCGTCTTCTACGATCCGGGCCCCGGCGTGCTGGTCCACCCGGTCTGGCAGACGGCGGAGGCCTACTTTGTGGACCTGGCCCTCCGTCAGGAGCCCCGGGCCGACTACGTCAGCTACCGCTTTACCTTCTGGGAGGAGCAGAACCTCTACCGCGGGACGTGGAAGGAGACCGCCTCCGCCGCCCACAACCAGACGGCCCGGAGTGGCGGTGCCGGAGCGCTGTGGCACACGGTGAAGAGGGGGGAGACCCTGTGGGGCATCGCACGGAGCTATGAGGTGGAGCTCACCGACCTCATCGCCCGCAATCCCCAGATCAAGAACCCCAACCTCATCCTGCCCGGAGAGCAGGTGAAGATCCGGTGATGGAGACAGCGCTGACCAGATGGGACGGGCGGGTCTTCACCCTGCCGGCCCTGCTGTCCTGCACCCTGGAGTACACGGCGGGAGTGCCCTGCGACAGCTTCGCACTTCGATGTCTGTGGGACCGGGGGCTGGAGGGAGGTCTGGCCGACCTGGTGGGCTTTACCGCATGGGAAGACGGCCAGCGGGTCTTTCAGGGCGTGGTGGACGAGTGCGAGTGCCGCTTCGGGGACAGCGGGAGCACCCTGACTGTCTCTGGCCGGGGAATGGCCGCCCTGCTGCTGGACAACGAGGCCCAGGCGGCCGACTATCAGACCGCCACGGCGGCGGACATCCTGCGGGACCACGTGGAGCCCTACGGCATCCAGGTGGCCGGCGGATACCGACTGCCGCCGGTGGAGGGCTTTTCGGTGGCCAGCGGCAGCAGCGAGTGGCAGGTGCTCTATGACTTCGCCCGCTACCACGGGGGTGTGGCTCCCCGCTTTGACCGGCAGGGCCGGCTGGTCCTCTCCCCCTGGCAGGACGGCGAGCGGCTGGTCATCGACGACAAGACGGCGGTGACGGAGCTGGTCTGCCGGGAAAAGCGCTATGGCGTGCTCTCGGAGATCCTGGTGCGGGACAAGACCCGGCAGCAGGCCGAGCGGATGGTCAACCGGACCTTCGCGGAGCAGGGAGGGCGCTGCCGCCGGGTGCTGACCATGCCGGGCCGGAGCGGATACCAGGCCATGCGCTACCGGGGGGAGTTCCAGCTCCAGCGCTCCCAGGCCGAGCGGTCACGGCTGGAGCTGACGGTCCCCCAGCGGTTTTTCGCCTGGCCGGGGGACCTGGTGCGCCTGGACCGGACGGGACTGGGCTGCAACGGCGTCTACCGGGTACTGGAGGCTGCCGTGGAGCTGGACGGACAGGGCGGACGGACCCGGCTGGTCCTGGGCGAGCCGGAAAGCGTGTTATGAGAGAGGAAGTGAGTCCATGTGGCTGTCAAGACAAGGCCGGGGAAACGGGAACGCCGAGGCGGGCGCCGAGCTGGGGACGGTGACCCTGGCCGGGGACCGGCCCAGCGTCTATCTCTCCGGTGAGCGGCGGGACCTGCCGCTGATGGGGCCGGGGGGCTACCTCTGGCGGCCCGCCCCGGGGCAGCGGGTGCTGGTCATCAAAGCCGGAGACCAGGGGGAGGAGCTCTGCATCGCCGGCGTGGAGACCGAAGCGGCTGCCGGGCTGGACCCCGGAGAGATCCTCCTTTTGGGGCCCGGCGGAAACACCGCCGTTCGGCTGGGGGCGGACGGGCGGATTTCCATCACCGGGCGGGTATCCATCAACGGCGTGGAGCTGCCCGGCACCTATCAGCCCCAGGCCGGTCCGGGGGATGGAAGCTGATGGCGGAGCTGTTGCTGCGGGACGGAGACTATGTGCCGGACGGACAGGGCGGGCTCCGGCGGGCTGAAGGGACGGACGGGCTCTTGCAGCGGGTGCTGTTCCAGCTCTCCGCCCGGCGGGGGAGCTTCCCCTTCCTGCCCGAGCTGGGCAGCCGCCTGTACCGGCTGACCCAGGAGAAGCCGGGGGCCAGGGCCGCCCTGGCCCGGCAATACGCCGCCGAGGCGCTGGCGGAGGAAAGCGAGCTGGAGATCACCGGCGTGGAGGTGGAGGAGCTGGAGGGAGACCGGCTCCGGGTCCATGTGCGGCTGGACTGGAACGGAGAGGCCCTCTCCACTTCGGTGACGGTGTGAGGAGGAAATCGGGTTGAAAACGGTAGAGGAGATATACCGGGAGATGGCGGCGGCCTTTGCCGAGGCCACCGGGACGGAGGTGGCGGGGAGCGGTGACCTGGCGGCGCGGCTGTACGCCGTGGCCGCCCAGATCTACGCCATGTACGTGCAGGCCCAGTGGGTGGAGCGGCAGTGCTTTCCCCAGACGGCGGAGGGGGAGGACCTGGACCGCCACGCCGCTCTGCGGGGGCTGGAGCGGCGGGAGGCCGCCAAGGCCGAGGGAAGCATTCAGTTCAGCGTGGATACGGCGTCGGCCACCGACCGGCCTATCCCGGCGGGGACGGTGTGCATGACGGCGGGCCTGGTGCGGTTCGAGACCGTGGAGGAGGGGACGCTGCCGGCCGGGGAGCTCACCACTCTGGTCCGGGCCCGGGCCGTGGAGGCCGGCGCGGCGGGCAACGCGGCCGCCGGAACCATCCTCTCGTTGGCAGTGGCCCCGGTGGGGGTGAGCCGGTGCGTCAATCCGGAGGGCTTCTCCGGCGGTACCGACCGGGAGAGCGACGAGGCGCTGCGGGAGCGGGTGCTGGACAGCTTCAAGCGGATGCCCAACGGGGCCAACGCCGCCTTTTATGAGCAGGGGGCGCTGTCCTTCGAAGGAGTGGCCGCCGCCGTGGCGGTACCCCGGCCCAGAGGCCGGGGTACCGTGGATGTGGTGGTGTCCGCCCCCTCCGGCACACCCTCGGCGGAGTTGCTGGCGGAGCTGACCGACTACTTTGAGGCGCGGCGGGAGATCGCCGTGGACCTGGTGGTCCGGGCGCCGGAGATCCGGACGGTGGATGTGGCGGTGCGGGTGGCCGTGGCGCCGGGGGCGGACCCCGCCGCCGTGCTGGAGGCCGCCGAGCAGGCCCTGCGGAGCTGGTTCAACGGCGGCCGGCTGGGTCAGCCGGTGCTGCGGGCCCGGCTGGGGGCCCTGCTCTACGGCGTGGACGGGGTGGAGAACTATGCCGTCGTCACCCCCGCCGCCGACGTGGCGGCGGCGGACGACGTGCTACCCGTGCTGGGCACCCTGACGGTGGAGGAGATGGCATGAGCTACGCCCGCTATCTGAAGGAATTGCTCCGACCCCTGGGGGTCTACCGGCTGGAGGGCGGCCTGGGAGCCGGAGAGCTGGAGGCGGTGGGGGCGGCGCTGGACGCCTGCGGCGCCCGCCTGGAGGCCATCCAGCGGGAAATGCTCCTCTCCACCGCAGAGAACGAGGGCCTGGAACGGGTGGAGAAGCTGCTGGCCCGGCGGCCGGTGACAGACAGCCTTCCACGCCGCCGGGAGGCCCTGGCCGCCCTGCTGCGCATCAGCGGGGACTGCTTCACCCTGGCCGCTGTCAACGACAACCTGACCGGCTGCGGACTCAACGCTGTGGCCAGCGAGGGGGAACTGCCGGGGACGGTGGAGGTGTGCTTTCCCGAGGTGCCGGGGGTTCCGGACGGCTTCCCTGCCATGCGGCGCATCATCGAAGACATCCTGCCGTGCCACCTGGAGATCCAATATGCGTTCTGGTACGCCACCTGGGCCGAGCTGGAGGCGCGGTTCCAGACCTGGGCGGACCTTGAGGCGCTGGGCCCCACCTGGGCCGAGCTGGCGAAAATGGTGCGATAGGAAGGAACGTGAGGCGTGAACAGAGAACAATGGCTGCGGACCAAGGACCTGGTGCTGGCCGGAGCGGCCGCAGCGGGGAGCGCGGCGGTCAACGCCCTGGGCGGATGGGACCGCGCGCTGCAGACCCTGCTGTTTTGCATGGCGCTGGATTACCTTACCGGGCTGGTGGTGGCCGGGGTGTTCCGGCGGTCGGACAAGAGCGGAGACGGGGCGCTGGACAGCCGGGCGGGCTTCCGGGGGCTGTGTAAAAAGGGCGCGGAGCTGGCGCTGGTGCTGGTGGCGGTGCGACTGGACCTCCTGGTGGAGGAGACCTATGCCCGGACGGCGGTGCTGCTGTTTCTCATTGGAAACGAGGGCTTGTCGGTGCTGGAGAACCTGGGACTGATGGGGGCGCCCTATCCCGCCTTTCTGAAAAACGCCCTGTCGGTCCTGCGGGAGCAGGGAGATCGGGGAAAGGCGTAAGTGGCGTGAAAAACGGCTCTGTATTCCGTTTTGGAATACAGAGCCGTTTTTTATCGCAGTCAATAGGGCAGGATCAGCGCCGAGAGGTTGGCAAAGTCATTGTCCCCCATGGAGTAGTTCCCCGCGTCGTCGGGGGCCACCAGCACCAGGATGGATTCCACGTCGCCATAGCCCAGCAGGCCCAGCTTGCTCCGGCACAGCTCCACCACGCCCAGGGCCCAGTCGTTTTCGTACTGGGTCCAGTAGGCGGACCGGTACGCGTCGTCCAGCGCGTCGGGACGGTCGGAAGCATGGGCGGCTTGAAAAGCGGCGGCGTAGTCGGACAGGTCGTCCGCCTCCACCTGGAGGAACAGGTCGATGGAGCGCACCTTCACCTCCACGGCGTACCGCTCGTCGTCCAGGGCGACGGCGCTCTGGACGGTGTACTGGGCCTTGGCGCAGATCTCCGCCAGCAGGTCCCGCGCCGCCTGCCGGGTCTCGTCGGTAAGGCTGGCATCCTGAAGGTCGAATTGGTAGGCGAAGCGCCGGTACTCCTGGTCCAAGCCCGCCTCGTAGGCGTCCAGAGCGGCGCCCTCCGTCAGGTCCACCAGGTCCAGCCAGGCGTTGGACCAGGTCTTTTTAAAGCTCTGGTCCAGCAGGCCGGAGACATAGGACGAGGCGTCGAAGGCCGTCATATGCGCCCCGGTATCACAGCCGGTCAGAGCCAGGCAGAGGAACAGGGCGGCCAGGAGGGCGGCCGGCCGCCGCCGGATGTACGGACCCGTCATCCGCCGCACAGCTCCGCGATGGCCTGGGTGAAGATCTTGCAGGACAGGAGGAGCTGGTCGATGCGGGCCTGCTCGTTGGCGGCGTGCATTTTGGGGTCGAAGCCGGGGAACTGGCAGCCGAAGGCCACGCCGCCGGGGATGTCGTGGACGTAGGTGCCGCCGCCGATGGCGATGGGCTGGGCGTTCGGCTCGCCGGTGTAGGTCTCGTAGCAGGCCAGGAGGGTCCGCACCAGGGGGGAATCGGCGCTCACGCAGTGGACGGTGGTCATATCCGGAGCGCCGGTAACGGCGATGCCGTGGGCGGCAAAGCTGGCCTCACAGGCCCGTTTGCAGTTGTCCTCGTTGGCGCAGAGGGGGAAGCGCACGTCAAACTTGGCGGAAAAGCCGGTTTCCGTCAGCGTCATGACGGCCAGATTGAGGGTGAGCTCGCCGGACTCCGCGTCGGACTGGGCGATGCCCAGGGCGCGGCCCCGGTTGTCCCCAAAGGGAAACAGCTCGTGCATGGAGCGGATGGCGTCCGTGCCGGCGCAGCCGGCCAGGGGGAGGGCGGCAAGGACCTCCAGCAGGGCGGCGATGGCGTTGATGCCGCCGTCGGGGGAGGCGGCGTGGGCGTTCTTGCCCGCGCAGTGGATGTGACAGCCGCTGGCCGAGCCGCTGACGGTGAACACCGCCCCGGTCCGGGCCGCCACCTGGTCACAGACCGGCTCCACATCGTGGGCGTAAAGGCCCAGCACCATGGCCTCGGCCTCGGGAGGCACCACGTTGGTGCGGAACCCGCCGGTGAGGGCGGCCACCCGGGGCTTGGCGTCGGAGCTCTCCCACTGGGCGCCGAAGTCCGGATGATAGTGGCCCTTCTCAATGTGGATGAGAGGGAAGTCGGCGTCGGGGGTGAAGGCCATGGGGGCGTAGGGCTCCCGGGCGTAATAGTAGGCGATGTCGGCGGAGCCGGACTCCTCATCGGTGCCCAGGATGCAGCGGACATTGGCGGACAGGGGGAGTCCCAGGTCCCGCACGGCCTTCATGGCCAGCAGGGCGCAGACCACGGGGCCCTTGTCGTCCGAGACCCCCCGGCCGTACAGCATCCCGTCCTTCTCCACGCAGGTATAGGGGTCAGTGTCCCAGCCGGAGCCCTCCCCCACCACGTCCAGGTGGCCCAGGATATGCAGCCGGGTCTCTTTGTCGTTGAGGTCGGCCAGGCCCACATAGTGGTCGTAGTCGGAGATGGAAAAGCCCAGCTCCCGGCACAGGGCCAGAGCCTCGTCCAGCGCGGCGGCAGGGCCGGGGCCGAAGGGCTTTCCGGGCTCCGGGTCCCCCTTTACGCTCTTCACGTTCACCAGCCGGGCGATGGCGCCGACCAGTTCCCGCTCCCGGGCGGGGTCGCTCCAATAGGCTTCGATCTGTTCTTGATGCTTCATGTCGTATCCCTCGTTTCAGTCCGGCTGGCCGCCGTCGCCCTGACGGGCCAGCTCGTCTAAGTATTTATATACCGTATACCGGCTTACCCCCAGGCGCTTGGCCACGAAGGGCACGGATTTGCGGTAGGAAAAGGCGTTTTTCTGCTCCATCAAGGCCACCAGCTTCAGCCGGTCGGACTTGCCCAGGGCGTCTGCCGGTTTGCCCACCGCCCGCAGGCACTCGTCAAACAGGTCGGTCAGGGCGGTATCGCCCCCCTGGAACAGGGCGGATTTCAGATCGGCCTCGGCGCTCATCAGGTCCACCAGGATGCGGTTGGCATAGACCAGAGAGGTGTAGTCGAAGTTGATGCCCAGGGCCAGATTGTAGCCCTCTCCGATGAGGTGGAAGGTGGAGGACTTGATCTGGGCCCCCGCGGGGGTGGTGGCGTACAGATTCACCTGGTCAGTGGTGGAGGCCTCCTGGTCCAGCTCCCGGTTGGTGCCCAGAATGTCCATGGTAGAGCCCACCGTCCGGCCGGAGATGTGGCCGTTGTAAATGGAGAGGATGGGATGGGTGGGCACGCCCATGTCGTGGACCAGCGTTTCACAGGTGGAGCCGAACATCTCGGCGATGCCCCGGGCTGTCCGGTCCAGAAATTCAAAAGCTTCCTCTCTTGTCATCCAGATCACCGCCTTTGCAGTGGCACTATTGTACCTTGCCTAGGTGGAAAATGCAAGTCATTGGACCGGCACTGCGCCGATTTGGGCGTTGAGGGCCTCCAGATCCGGGGGGCTCACCGGCTCATTGGTCAGGGCGTATTCCGTTTTCAGGCGGAGAATGCGATAGACGCTCTCGTCCAGGCGCTCTGCGGTGATGCGGCCGGAGGCCACCGCCTCCAGCAGAGCCGTCCGGACGGCGGGGACGCTGTCTTGCCCGTGACAGACCAGCAGGATGTCGCAGCCGGCCTCGACGGCCAGAACGGCGGCCTCACCCAGACCGTAGCTCTGGGTCACGGCCCCCATGGTCAGGTCGTCGGTGAGGACCGCTCCGGCAAAGCCAAGCTCCTCCCGCAGCAGGCCGGTCACCACTGCGGGGGAGAGACTGGCGGGCCGCTCCGGGTCTAGCTGGGTCAGCAGGATGTGGGCCACCATGACGGCGGGG
>NZ_DCJO01000041.1:18594-96873 GCF_002320075.1 Intestinimonas sp. UBA1698
GCTCGGTCTCCTCCAGCTCCTCCGGGGATTTATCCACCACCGGCAGACCCACGTGGGAGTCCACCGCGGTGTCCCCATGGCCGGGAAAGTGCTTGACCGCGGGGATGACGCCCTGGTCCATCATGCGGCGGGCGGCGGCGGGGCCCAGCCCCGCCACGGTCCGGGCGTCGGCGCTGAAGGCCCGCTGCCCGATGACGGTGTTGCCGGGATTGGACCACACGTCCAGCACCGGGGCGAAGTCTAGATTGAGGCCGAAGGCGGCGCACTCGGCTGCCAGCACGTCGCCGTAGGACTGAGCGGCGGGGACCGAGCCGGTCTGTCCCACGCAGTAGGCCCCGGGAGTCCGGCGGACCTCCGGGGGCATCCGGTCCACACCGCCGCCCTCCTGGTCGATGGAGAGGAACAGGGGGATGCCATCGCCGTTGAGGGCCTTAAGGCCGTTGGTCAGCGTGACAAGCTGGCCGGCGCCGGCGATGTTCCGGCCGTAGAGGATGAGCCCGCCCACCTGATATTCCTGGACCAGCCGGGTTGCCTGGTCCCCAATCTCCGTGCCCTCAAAGCCCCCGATCAAAAGCTGGCCCACCTTCTCCTCCACCGTCATGGCGGCGAGCTGCTCCGCAAGGGGGTCGGGTTCCGGAACGGGGGTGAGCGCCGGCGTGGGGGTGGATTCCGGGCTGGGCACGGCGGCGGTGGGGGCCGCCTCGGGCGCGGGTGCGGGGACCGCGGCGGTCTGACAGCCGGTAAGTGTGAATACAATCAGCAATATGAGGGCGAGTAAATTCCGATTTGTCATCGTTTCCTCCTGCCTTTGGTCCGTTTGGGCGGACGGTAACCGGGCTTGTTCCCCGTCTTGGCCGAGCGTCTGGACGGCTTAACGGGGGCCTGCCGGGCCTCGACGGGACGGGCGGGTGCGGCCCCCTCCGGGAGCGCAAAGTCGATCTGCCCCGAGCCGGGGTCGGCGGCGGCGCAGACCACCTCCAGGGGCATTCCGAAGGACCAGACCGCCTTGGTGCGGCAGCCGGTCAGGGTCATGCGCACCTCATCGTACGTATAGTCGTCGTCGGGCAGGGCGGCGGCGGGGAGAAGCCCTTCCACCCCGTTGGGCAGGGCCACGAAGAGGCCGAACCGGGTGACCCCGGACACCGCGCCGGAAAAGGTCTCTCCCAGGCGCTGGTGCATATACTCCGCCAGGTAGCATTTTTCGATCTCCCGTTCGGCGTTCATGGCGGCCACCTCCCGGTCGGAGGACTGTTGGGCCGCCCGCTGGGCCGCCGCCGCCCCCTTTCCGCGGGTCCGGCCCTCCGGCGCCCCGTCCAGCAGGGCGGTGAGGATGCGGTGGACCATCAGGTCGGGGTAGCGGCGGATGGGCGAGGTGAAGTGGCAGTAGAACTTTGCCGCCAGACCGAAGTGCCCCAGATTCTCCACATCGTACCGGGCCTTCATCAGGCTGCGCAGCACCATCATGTGGATGGCGGGGGCCTGCGGGGTGTCCCTGGCCTTCTCCAGCACCTTCTGGAGGGAGAAGTGGTCGGCCTCTCTCAGGTCGTAGCCCAGGGGGGCGAGCATGCTCCGCAGAGTGGCGACCTTGTCCTCCGAGGGCTTTTCGTGGACCCGGTATACCGCCGGGGCGTGGAGCTGGAAGAGGTGCTCGGCCACACACTCGTTGGCCGAGAGCATAAAGGACTCGATGAGGGCCTCGGAGACGCCCGTCTCCCGGACCTGGACGTCCACCGGGTCCCCCAGCTCGTCACAGATCACATGGCACTCACGGCTCTCCAGGTCCAGCGCGCCCCGGAGCCTGCGGCGCTGCTCCAGAGCGGCGGCCAGAGCCGCCATGTCCCGGAGCATGGGCAGGATGTGGGCGTATTTGGCTTCCAGCTCCGGGTCCAGCCCGGCCAGCAGGGTGTTGCAGTCGCCGTAGGTCATCCGCTCGGTGGAGCGGATGACGGACTTGACGAGCCGGTGGTCCAGAACCGCCCCATCCGGCCCCATGGTCAGGATGCAGCTCAGGGCCAGCCGGTCCACGTGGGGGTTCAGGGAGCAGATGCCGTTGGACAGCTCCGGGGGCAGCATGGGCACCACCTGGTCGGCAAAGTAGACCGAGGTGCCCCGGTTCCACGCCTCCAGGTCCAGCGGAGAGCCCTCGGCCACGTAGTGGGACACGTCCGCGATGTGGACGCCCAGCACCCAGCGGCCCCGCGCGTCCCGCTCCAGGGAGACGGCGTCGTCGAAGTCCTTGGAGGAGGCCCCGTCGATGGTGATGACCGTTTTGCCCCGCAGGTCCAGGCGGCCGGCCAGGTCGGCGGGCGCCACCTCCCGGGGCGCCAGCTCGGCGGCGGTCTGGACCGAGACGGGGAAGGCGCGCTCGATGCCGTACTGATAGAGAATGGCCTCCACCGCGGCCGGGCGGGTGCCGTCCTTGCCGAAGATCTCCCGCAGCGTGCCCATGGGGGGGAGCTTTTTGTTTCCGTAGCTGGTCACCGCCACGGCGGCCTTGTCCCCGGCCTTGGCCGAGCGGGTACGGCCCACCACCTTGATGGGGTGGGGGAGACGGTCGCTGCCGGGGCGGAGCCAGACCTCACGGCCCTGGCGCTCAATGGCGCCGGTGACCGTCTTGTTGGCCCGCTCCACCACCGCCGTGATTTTCGCGGTACGGCGCTGGCCGCCCCGGTCGTCCTCCACAGGCACGGCCAGCACCCGGTCGCCGTTCCAGGCCCCGCCCTCGCTGCGGGGCGGGATGAACCAGTCGTCCTCCCGGCCCTTCCCGTCCTCGGGAATGAGAAAACCAAACCCCTTGCCGGTGGCCTGGTAGGTTCCATTCAGTTCCAAATAAAAAATCTCCTTTATTCGTCGGTAGCTGTAGTATACCACGGAATGGGAAAAAGAAAAACGCCTCTCCCGTTGGGAGAGGCGTTTTTGATGCGCTCAGGCGTTGGGCATCAGACCGATGACCAGAGAGAGGACCATAAAGCCGATGGCCACCCACTTGGTCCAGCGGGCCAGCTTGGCGTCCCAGCTCTTGGCCTTGTTCTTGGACAGGAAGGTGTCGGCGCCGCCGGCGATGGCTCCGGACAGACCGGCGCTCTTGCCGGACTGGAGCATGATTACGGCGGTGAGGAAAACGGCGGCGATCACATCGACCACGGTGAGCACGAGCTTCAGAGTACCCATAAATACATCGTCCTTTCAAAGGCCCGAAGGGCCGTATCATCATTCAAATGGGCGCAATAATCCCAAACCGTGAAATCTATTATAGCACATTTCGACGGCGAATGCAAGCCCTATTTTGCGGCAGGCACGGCGGAAAGGACGCGCAAACCGCGCGCTTGCGGCCCCGGGGCGGAGGCCCTGAGGTCAGCCGCGGGAGGGCTCCTCCGCCTTCCCATCTCGGGGTGGTATTCGGTTGAGCCTGCAAAAGTAGGGATAGAACCGCAGGGCGGCCTTGCGTTCCTCTGCGGTGTCTGCCAGACCCAGCAGATCAAAGAGAATTTTTTCGGCAGTTTGGTTGGAAAAACATTTCAGAGCCGTTTTTCCCCAGCGCTGTTTTTCAGGGTCCCGCGTAAAATAGGGCCAGAAGGCCAGGCCCTTTTCCGGCCGCAGCGCCACGCGGTGGACCGGATGGGCGGCGACTGTGCCGCTTCGGCAATCAGCGCCGAAGAAATCCTCCCCGACCATAAAAGCGCCGATGATGCGGCGGCTTGCCTCCTGCACCCCAGCCCCACGTTTGGTCAGCAGACAAAGCGAATTCGGCTTCATCCGGTCGGGAATCCGGGGCTCTCCTTTGGAAGGTCCGCTCAGATAAGTGCCGGTGAACACAGTCCATGTGGAGAATACGTCCTGTTCCTGTGCTGCGGTGATGTGGAACGCCGCCTGGGAGTTTGCGGATATTTTCATATTGCGCAGGAGATTCTTGTGCTCCTGTTTCTGCTGGAACGCTTGCCGCTCCGCCTCTCTTGCGGCCTTTCTTGCGGCCAGGAGGCGTTTCATTTGATCCTGCATGTCGTTATTTTTTAGGGTCAAGTGTTTGGCAAAGGCGTCCGGATAAAGAAATTGTTTATCTCCGTCGGAGAAGCAGACCGTGAGGATGTTGCGGTTCCGATTCGGTGGACCAGACAGTTATCCCGCACCTTGGGCCGAGACGCGCTTTTTATGTTCTATATCGCGTGACACGCCGATACAGCGAAAGAATATAAAAAGAAAGAGGGCGTTTCCTGTTCCTGCCTTGCACTGGAACAAAGCCAATTGGCCCTGAAACCCTGGGGATGCAAGCCTTTCGGCTTTGTTCACTACGCATTCAAATAAAAAAGAAGGACTTTCCATACAGCACCACAGGGTGCAATACCAAAAGCCCTTCTTAAAAGACGGTTCTTTGCAAAGAAAAAAGCAAATTTTCCGGAGGCGCGTCCAACCGCTCCGTGCGTTCAGGGGGGATGAGGCTGAAGGCTACCCGTTTCCTTTGACGATGCGGCGGGCGCCGAAGCAGGTGGCCAGGAAGTAGGCCCCGTAGATGAGCACCAGGAAGCCGGCGGTGACCAGGCTGCTGCGCACCGAATCCACCCGCCCCACGACGGAGATCACGGCGTTGGCCGCCGTCATGCCCACGATGGAGTGGACCACCGCCAGGGCCAGCGGGAGGAAGAAGGACAGGGCTACCTGGGTGAGTACCGAGCGGTCCCGCATCCGCTCCGGGACGCCCAGGCGGGAGAGAATCTGATAGCGGGGCACGTTGTCCGCCGCCTGGCTGAGCTGCTGGAGGGCCAGCACCGCCGCGGCGGTGAGGAGAAAGACCATGCCCAGATAGAGTCCCATGAACAGCACCAGGATCTTGCTGCCCATATTCTCCGTGTAGATTCCGATGCGAGTGTCCAGAGACAGCGTGAGCCCGTCGGAAAAGGCGGGGGAGCTGTAGGCGGCGGCAAGGGCGTCCTCGGCGGTCTGCTTGTCGCCCCGGTAGTTGGCGCAGAAGACCTGCCGCCGGACCTGGAGCGCCTCCGCCCAACTGTCGGGGGCCACAAGATAGCGGTTCATACCGCTGTAGCCGGTCACGATGGCCTGATCGGTCACAAGGGGCAGACCGTCCCCGGCCAGGGCCTGCCCGCCCTGGAGGGCCATCAGCGCGTTGTAGTCGGAGAGCAGCACCACGGCATAGGCGTCGTCCGCGGGGATGCCGGTGACGGCGGGGTCGTTGTAGTAGAAGAGAAAGTCGTGCTGCTCCCCCAGCAGAGCGGGGTCAAAGCCGGACTCTGCCAACCGGGCGGGGAGGTCCGCCACGGTGGTGTCCCCGCTGTAATTCTGGATGGTGACATCGTAGGGGGCGGCGGAGGAGGTATTCTGCTCGATGGTGTCGTTGAGGCCCACACAGCAGGCGGTGACGCCGATGGCCAGCAGCAGGAGCAGGCAGATCACCGTCATGGACAGGTAGGTGGTGTGGATGCGGGAGTTGAACTGCCGCAGCACAAACATGTTGAGGCCCCTGTAATAAAGCTTCTTGTGCCCCTTCACCACCCGCAGCAGGAAGCCGGACAAGGACCGGAAAAACAGCAGGGTCCCCAGAGTGCCCAGGGCCAGCATGAGGAAGAACAGCGGGTCGATATACAGCATGCCCCGGATGAGGAGCATGGCGTAGGCGACGACCAGCAGAGCCACCCCGGCCAGGAAGGTGAGGACGCTGGTCCACAGGGGTCGCTCCTTCATCTCCTCGTTTTTCCGGGCTCCCTGCATCAGGTCGATGAGCTTGGCCCGGGAGACCGACACCCCGGTCAGAATCATGACCACCAGGAAGATGACGCCGAAGTAGAGCACCGTCTTGCCGATGGCCTTGACGGAGAGGACCAGAGCGAACTGCTCCCCGGCAGGGTAGGCGGAGAACATGGCGATGGTGAGCAGCCCCAGGCCCTGGGCCAGCAGGACCCCCAGCACCAGTCCGGTGGCCAGGGCCATCAGACCGATGAGCAGGGTCTCCAGCACCAGCAGCAGGGAGACCCTGCCTGCGGGCAGACCCAGCAAGAAGTAGGTGCCCAGCTCCCGCTTGCGGCGCTTCATCAAAAAGGTGTTGGCGTAAAGCACCAGGCAGGCCAGCACCACCGAGACGAAGGCGGAAAAGATGTTCATGAAGATGAGGATGGATTCCACCATATAGTGGGCGCTTTTGGCCAGCATCTGCATCGCCCACTGCCCCTCCAGGGAATTGAACACATAGAAGAGGCTCACTCCCAGGGTGAGGGTGAGAAAGTACACCGAGTAGTCCTTGAGACTGCGGGTGACGTTTTTCCGCGCCAGCTTAAAGAACATCGGCCGCGTCACCTCCCAGCCGGCTGACCACGCCGATGATGTCCTGGAAGAACCGCCGCCGGTCCTCCCCGTCCCGCCGCAGCTCGTGCCAGAGCCGGCCGTCCTTGATGAAGAGGATGCGATGACACCAGGAGGCGGTAAAGGCGTCGTGGGTGACCATGACGATGGTGGCCCCCTGATCCCGGTTGAGCTGGGAGAGCTGGCCCAGAAGCTGCCCGGCGGACTTGGAGTCCAGCGCGCCGGTGGGCTCGTCGGCTAGGACGAGGGCGGGGGCGGTGATGATGGCCCGGGCGGCGGCCACCCGCTGCTGCTCGCCGCCGGAGAGCTGGTAGGGGTACTTTTCCAGCACCCGCTCCAGCCCCAGCAGCCCGGCGGTGTCTCGGACCCGGCGGTCGATCTCCCCGGCGGGCGTGCCCAGGATGGTGAGGGCCAGGGCGATGTTCTCAAAGGCGGTGAGGGTGTCCAGCAGGTTGCAGTCCTGGAAGACGAAGCCCAGCCGCTCCCGGCGGAAGCGGGAGAGGGCCTTGCCCCGGAGGGCGGTGACGTCGGTGCCGTCCACGGTGATGGTGCCGGAAGAGGGACGGTCGATGGTGGACACACAGTTCAAAAGGGTGGTCTTGCCCGAGCCGGACGCGCCCATAACGCCCACGAACTCGCCGGGGAGCACGTCGAAGCTGAGGTCGTCCAGGGCCCGGGTGTGGCTGCCCCGGTCACCGTAGACCTTTTGCAGATGTGAGACGGATAGGATGGGTTCCATAAGAAAAAGCCTCCTTCGTGTTGCTATCAGGCTACCACGAAGGAGGTAAATTTTCCTTGAGAAGGAGTGAAGAAAAGATAAAGTTTTTCCGGCGGCGCCCTCCCCGCCGCCGGGGTGCTACACCGTCAGCCCGAACCGGACCATCCAGGCGTTGAGCTGCACCAGGTAGGCCAGCATCTGGGGCCCGGCCATGAGCTGGCCGAACCAGGGCCGGCCGTAGTCCCCGGCGGAGACCAGCATCCCCGCCCGCAGGGCGTTCTCGTCCACCAGAGCGTGCAGGGGAGCTGCCGGGTCGGCCAGGATCTCGGCCACCCGGGCCCGGACCAGCTCCTCGTAGAGGGGGTTGTGGGTCTTGGGATAGGGGCTCTTGGGCCGGGTGCGCACGTCCTCGGGGAGCAGACCCTCCGCCGCGTCCCGCAGCACCTGCTTGCGCCGGCCGTTCATGGCCTTCATGCACCAGGGGATGTTCCAGACGTACTCCACCAGGTGGTGGTCGCAGAAGGGGACCCGCACCTCCAGGCCCGACCACATGCTCATGCGGTCCTTGCGGTCCAGCAGGGTGGACATGAACCAGTTGAGGTTGAGCCAGGCCACCTCCCGCCGCCGGGCGTTTTCCGGGTCCTCCCCCTCCAGCCGGGGGGTCTGGGCCACCGACTGGGTGTAGCGGTACTGCACGTAATCCTCCACTCCCAGCCGCTTCCACAGCCGCGGGTCAAAGACCTCCCTGCGGGCGTCCAGGTCCCGGCTCCAGGGGAAGGTGGAGGCGTGGAGCATCTCGGGCCGCTCGAACCAGGGGTAGCCCCCGAACACCTCGTCGGCGCACTCCCCGGACAGGGCTACCACATGTTTTTGGGCCACCTGGCGGCAGAAATAAAGCAGGGAGGCGTCCACGTCGGCCATGCCGGGCAGGTCCTTGGCCCGCATAGCCTGGTCCAGCAGGGCGGCCAGATCGGGGATGGGGCAGGTGAGTACGGTGTGCCGGGTGTGAAAGGCCTCCACCATGCGCTCCACCCAGGGCCAGTCGGCGTCGGGCTGGAAGGAGGAGGGCCGGAAGTACTTTTGGTTGTCGGCGTAGTCGAAGGAGTAGGTCTCCAGGGCGGGCAGGCCCCGGCGCTGGTAGTCCCGGGCGGCTACGGCGGTGATGACGCTGGAGTCCAGCCCGCCGGACAGGAAGGTGCACAGGGGCACGTCGGAGACCAACTGCCGGGTGACGGCGCCGGTGACCAGCTCCCGGACCCGGACCACCGTGTCCTCATAGGAGTCGGTGTGGGGGCGGCTGACCAGGGACCAGTAACGCTCCTGCCGGGCCCCGGCCGGGCCGATGACCATCTGGTGGGCGGGCCGGAGCTCCTCCACCCCGGCGAACACCCCTACCCCGGCAGTCCGGGCGGGGCCGATACCCAGCACCTCGCACCACCCGGCGGCGTCCACCCGGGGGGTGAGACCGGGATAGGCGAACAGCGCCTTGAGCTCGGAGCCGAAGACAAAGGCCCCGTCGTCGGCCCAGGCGTAGAAGAAGGGCTTCACCCCGAAGCGGTCCCGGCAGGCGAAAAACTGCTTTCGGGCCCCGTCCCAGATCACGAAGGCGTAGATGCCCTCCAGCCGGGTCCCCACCGCCTCGCCGTATTCCAGATAGGCGGCGAGGAGCACCTCGGTGTCGGAGGCGGTCTCAAAAGCGTGGCCCCGCCCCTCCAGGTCCCGGCGCAGCGCGCCGGTGTTGTAGAGCTCACCGTTGTAGACGATAACGTAGTCCTGTCCCTCCCGGGACCGGGTCATGGGCTGTCTGCCCCGGTCCGGGTCGATGACCGCCAGCCGCCGGTGGACCAGCGCCCCGGCGGGGCAGGTCCACTCCCCCCTGTCGTCGGGGCCCCGGTGGTGCAGCGTCTCTCCCATGGAATGGGCAATGGCCGCCCATTCCGGACGGCCATTGTCCCGCTCAAAGTGGATGAATCCGGCAATTCCGCACATACGCAGTTCTCCTTTCGGGTTTACACCGCTAGTATATGCAAAAACCGGGCTTTTGCCCCGCCAAGCGGAAAAAAGGCCCCGGACTTCCGTAAAAGTCCGGGGTGGGAAAAGCAGAATTCGCGTTGGGGATTCGGAGGGTATTGGAAGGACTTAGATGTCCATATCCAGCAGGTAGGAGCTCAGACCCTTGCCGTGCATATCCACGGACAGGGAGCGGGTGACGCCGCCGCCCAGGGCGGCGTACATGACGAAGTTGAGGGCGTGGATGTTGGGCAGCTCGTAGCGGACCACCTCGCCCTTGACGATACCCTTGAAGTGTTCCTTCACCTTTTCGGCGGTGACCTTCTCCTTGAGCAGCGCAAAGTCCTTGGCGTCGTAAGCGATGAGGGACACGTTGGAGATGTTGCCCTTGTCGCCGGTGCGGGAGTGTGCGATATCCCAGAGTTTCATGGCGGATACTTCCTTTCTGTCCCTAAAATCAGACTTCAAAAATTTCGGCTTCCGGCTTGACGTCGTAGCGGCTGACCAGGATGGAGGCCACGGATACGATGTCGCGGGTGCGCTTCACGGCGCCGCAGCCGCCGGCGGGGCCGTTGGTGTAGAGAGCCTCCACCTCGTTGGCGATGATGTCGGCGTCCGCCTTGGTCTTGGCCCGGCCGGCCACCCGGACCCGGACCTCGCTGGGCTCCTCGTTGTACTGGTAGTCGGGGTTCCAGTACAGGCTGTTGCAGCCGATGAGGTCAAACTTGAGCTCGTCGAAGGTGTGGGGGGCCACCAGCTCCAGCCGCTCCTTGACGATGTCCAGGGCCAGCTTGGCGCGGGCGACGCAGCCGGGTCCGCCGTAGGAAATCTCGCCGTCGCCGATGAAGCAGTCGCGGTAGCCGATGGAGCACTTGAAGGTCTCGGTCTTGGGCTTGCCGGTGGCGCCCTCCACCTGTACCTTGTCCTTGGCCACCTCGGTAAACTTGACCTGCTTGAAGTCGGCCACCACGTCGGGGGTGAAGTAGTTCTCGGGGTCGTGGATCTCATAGACGATCTGCTCGGAGCAGGTCTCTACGGTCACCATGCCGCCGGCCTCGGGGACCTTGGTGACAAAGAAGGAGCCGTCCTCAGCCACCTCGATGATGGGGAAGCCCAGGTGGCCCACGCCGGGCACGTCCTTCTTGCCCGGCTCAGCGAAGTAGCCGCCGGTAACCTGGCCGCCGCACTCCAGCAGGTGGCCCGCCATGGTGCCCTTGCCCAGCTTGTCCCAGTCCTCCAGGGACCAGCCGAACTCGTGGATGAGGGGGGCCATGAAGATGGCGGGGTCGGAGACACGGCCGGTGATGACCACGTCGGCGCCCAGATCCAGGGCCTTCAGAATGCCCTCCACGCCCATGTAGGCGTTGGCGGAGACAATCTCGCCGGGCAGCTTGGACAGGGGCTCGTGGGTCTCCCAGACCTCGGTGTCCCTGTACTTGTCGATGACGGGCAGCAGATCGTCGCCGGTGACACAGGCGATCTTCATGCCGGTGAGGCCGTGCTTGCGGGCGATCTCCACGCATTTTTTGGCGGCGGCCTGGGGGTTGGCGGAGCCCATGTTGGTGATGATCTTCACCTTGTGCTCCCAGGCCAGAGGGAGGGCCTTTTCCATGCGGTGCTCCAGCAGCCCGTTATAGCCCTTGGTGGGGTCCTTCAGCTTGGCCTGCTGGCCGATGGCGATGGTGCGCTCGGCCAGGCACTCGTAGCTGATGTAGTCCAGATTGCCCTTCTCAATGAGTTCCAGGGAGGGCTCCAGGCGGTCGCCGGCGTAGCCTGCGCCGCTGCCGATACGGATGGTTTTCATAGTACGACTTCCTTTCTAGCAGTTAAAAGGTAGGTGTGGTTCAGATGGAGATGCCGCCGGTGATGACGCCCACCACCAGCATGATGAGGGAGATGGCCCACACCATGGGAATGGTCTTTTTCTGATGCTCGCCCAGGTCCACGCCGGCCAGGCCTACCAGCAGGAAGGTGGAGGCGGTGAGGGGGGAGACAGGGAAGCCGGTGGTCATCTGGCCCAGAATGGCGGCCTGGCCCACGTTGACGCCGGCCACGCCGAAGCCCTCGGCGGTCTGCGCCAGCACGGGCAGCACGCCGTAATAGAAGGAATCGGGGTCAAACAGCAGGGAGGCGGGCATGGAGATGATACCCACAATGATGGGGAAGAACCGGCCCAGAGAGGCGGGGATGAGGGCGGTGAGCGCGCCGGCCATCTCGGTAATCATGCCGGTGCCCTTCATGATGCCGGTAAAGCAGCCGGCGGCGAAGAGGACGGAGCACATCATCAAGCACTCCTTGGCGTGGGCGTCCACCCGGGCCTTGGAGTCCTTCACGTTGGGGTAGTTGATGACGGTAGCCAGCACGTAGAAGACCATGAAGACCACGGCGGGGGCAAAGCCGGAGAACAGCAGGGAGAGGATGGCCAGGATGATGAGGGCCAGGTTGATGGGGAAGAGATGGGGCCGCAGCAGGGCCTTCTGCTCATCGGAGAGCTCGGCCATAGTGACTTCGGCATTGCCCAGGGCCACGGAGCCGATGCGGGCTTTCTCCTTCTTGCCCAGCAGGGCGGCGAATACCACCACGCAGATCAGGCCCACGATGACGGCGGGGAGAACGGGCATGAACAGCTCCTTGACCACGTCCACGCTCAGAGCGGTGGCGGCGCGGATGGTGGGGCCGCCCCAGGGCAGGATATTCATGGTGCCGGCGGCCATGGCGACGATGGTGGCCAGGGTGGTGCGCTTCATGCCCACGGCGTCATACAGGGGCACCAGCGGGGGCACGCAGATCAGGAAGGTGACGGCGCCGGAGCCGTCCAGATGGACGCACATGGCCAGGATGGCGGTGCCGATGGCGATCTTCACGGGGTCGGTGCCCATCATCCTGGTGATGCCGCCGATGATGGGGCGGAAGGTGCCGGCGTCGGTGAGGATGCCGAAGAACAGGATGGAGAAGATGAACATGACGCCGGTGGCGGCCACGGAGCCGATGCCGGACGAGCCGGTGATCATCTTGCCCAGGGACTTAAAGTTGGCCATGAAGTTGACGACGCCGGCGGTCCCCTCCGGGGCGCCCTCCGGGACCACTGCGATGAAGAAGCAGGCCAGGATGCCGGTGATGACGGGGACCGCGATGAGGGCGACCAGGGGAGACGCTTTCTTGGTCATGATCAGGACGAGCATGACGATGACTGTGATGAAACCAAGTGCTGCTAACATGCAAATACCTCCTCGTTTTTGCAGCGCGATCTGTGGGGCTTCTCGCTTGCGCTTAGTTAACAAAGCAAGGGGCGTGCCAAAACTTGAGAAAAAAATAAAAAAGCCCCGCGGCGCCTGGGGGACAAGGCGCCGCGGGTTTTGGGAACGGGGCGGAGCGCGGCCAATTGGCCGCACCGCAATTCTAAAATATTAGAAATCCGACATGTTTTGCGGGACGAATGGGGGTCCAAGCCGTTGCAAATGGCGAAATTCTAAAATGCTGGAACTGATTTCTAAAAAACTAGAAGTCAGGCGCGTTCAGCTTGTTGTATAGGCTGGCCAGAGAGATGCCCAACTGGGCGGCCGTTTTTTTCTTGCCCTCCAGACTGGCGCCGTTCCGGGCCAGCAGCCGCTGGATCTCCCGCTTTTCAAAGGCCCGGACCCTTTGGACCAGAGGGAGGGCGGCGTCGTGCTCCGCGGGGCGGCGCAGGTCGGCGGGGAAGGCCTCGCAGGTAATGATGCCGGAGGGGGTGAGGTAGGCGGAGAACTCCAGCACGTTGCGCAGCTCCCGCACGTTGCCGGGCCAGCTATGCGCCTGGAGGAGGCGCACGGCCTCGTCGGTGAGGGTAAAGGGGCGGCGCAGCTTGTGGGAGAGCTGGTCCAGAATGGCGGCGGCCAGGGCGGGGATGTCGCCGGTCCGCTCCCGAAGGGGCGGAATGTGGATGGGAAAGGTGTTGAGGCGGTAATAGAGATCCTTTCGAAACTTGCCCTGATCCACATAGTCCGGCAGGCCGGCGTTGCACGCGGCGATCACCCGCACATCCACGTCGATCTCCTTGACGCCGCCCACCGGACGGATGCGGCGCTCCTGAAGCACCCGGAGCAGCTTGGCCTGGAGGCCCAGGTCCATCTCGGAGATCTCGTCCAGGAAGAGGGTGCCGCCGGCGGCGGCCTCGAAGAGCCCCAGCTTGCCGCCCTTTTTTGCCCCGGTGAAGGCCCCCTCCACGTAGCCGAACAGCTCGGACTCCAGCATGTTGGGATTGAAGTTAGCACAGTTGATGGCCACAAAGACCCCCTCCCGCCGGAGACTGGCGTTGTGGATGGCCTGGGCGTAGAGCTCCTTTCCGGTGCCGCTCTCCGACTCCAGCAGCACGGTAGCGTCGGTGGCGGCGATCTTTTCCGCCAGGGCCTTGGTCTGGGCTCCCGCCGGGCTCTCGGCCACGATGTCGTCGAAGGTATACCGGGCGCCGTTGGCCTTGTTGATGCGGTGGAGGACCTGCTTGCTCCGGGCCTCCATGGCCTCCAGCTCTTCCCGGGCCCGGTAGGCGTCGTCCAGGAAGGTGACCACCGATAGGCCGCCCAGAAGCACCCCGTCCCGGTAGATGGGGTACAGGTTGACAAAGTAGAAGTCCTCCACCTCCTGCCGGGTCAGATGGAGGATGGGCTCGCCCTTCTCCAGCACATCGGGCAGGCGGGCGCCGGGCCGCAGGTCCCGGAGCCGGTAGCCCTCGATGGGGCCGATATCGCCTCCGGCCTCCTTGTTGAGAAATTCCCGGTAGGCCGTGTTGCCGAAGACGATGATCCCGTCGGTGTCGATGATGGTGATGCCCTCCCGCATGGCGTTGAAGGCGGCGCGGGCGGCCTCGTTGAGCTCCATGGGTGCCCCCCCTTTCCGTAGGGCTATTGTATCCCGTCCGGCGGAGGGACGCAAGAGGGATTGTCAAAGCCGTCTGTATCCTTTATAATTGGGAAAAACGAGGAGGCGGGACGCATGGACACCATGATCATCGGCATCGCCGGCGGGACCGGCTCGGGCAAGACCACCCTGACCCAGCATCTCAAGGACCACTTTGGGGAAAACGTCAGCGTGGTCTACCACGACAACTATTATAAGGCCCATCCCAATATGCCCTATGAGGAGCGCTGCAAGCTCAACTACGACCACCCGGACGCCTTCGATACCGACCTCATGGTGGAGGATCTGAAGACGCTGTGCGCAGGCCAGACCATCCACTGCCCGGTGTACGACTATACCATTCACAACCGCTCCAAGGACACGGTGGAGGTGCGGCCCACCAAGGTGGTCATCGTGGAGGGCATTTTGATCTTCCACCCCAAGGAGCTGCGGGACCTGATGGACATCAAGATCTTTGTGGACACCGACGCCGACGTGCGAATCCTGCGGCGCATTCTGCGGGACGTGAAGGAGCGGGGCCGGAGCCTGGACTCGGTCATCAGCCAGTATTTGAATACGGTCAAGCCCATGCACCAGCAGTTTGTCCAGCCCAGCCGCCAGTATGCGGACATTGTGGTGCTGGACGGAGGCCACAACCTGGTGGCGCTGGATATGATCACCCAGCGCATCAAGAGCCACGTGGACGGGATGTAGAACGAACCGGACTTCTGCTACAGGAGTCCGATTCTTTTTTCAGCAATATTTGAAATGTGACCGAAATGTATCTTTTCTGAGTTAGACTTGGTGCATAGAACACGCAGAGCCTCTCATATGGATGGAGGTGATTGCTGGTGAAGCAATCCACAGGCGAGAGGGAGACCTTCGTGGTGCGCATCCTCAATACGCAGAACGCCACCTGGCAGGGGACGGTCACCTGGACGGACGGCCGGAGGACGGAGCCCTTCCGCAGCGCGTTGGAGCTCATCCGCCTGATCGACAGTACCCTGCTGGAGCAGGAAGAGGAGGGGGATGCGCCGGGCCGGGAGAACTGAGAAAGAGGAGCGCCCTTTTCCAAGTCTGGCAGACAGACGCAGCGAACCCGAGAAAGCAGAACACGTGCAGAGGCAAACCGGCCGAAAGGCCGGGACGCAAAGCCAGGAGGCTAAAGCGGCTGTGCCGCCAGGCTCGTCCGGCCGCCACAATGTTCCACTCTTTTTAAGAAGGAGAATGAAACATGATGGCAAAGAGAATGAAGAGGACCCTGGCCCTAGCGCTATCGCTGGTGATGGTGTTGGGCCTCCTGCCCGCCGCCGCCTTTGCGGCCCGGGTGGAGGACGAGTACGACAGTACCGCCCAGATTGTGGATGCGGGCGGCACGCGGTACTTCAAGAAGGACGGCAACGGCGTGGCCGAGACCACAAAAGAGGCCGGCGACGCCATCCTGGAGATTACCAAGAGTGTGGCCGGGACCCAGGTGGAGAATGAGTTTGAGATCACGCTCCAGGTCAAGACCACCGAGGACCTGACCACCATCCCCGGCAAGACCCCCGACAGCGCCGTGGTGCTGGTGCTGGACGTGTCCAACAGTATGGACGACTGCGCCAAGTGCGGCAAGGAGCAGGACCATGCTAACCATACGCCGAACCGCTGCAACTGCGGTTCCTGGTTGTGTGATGGCCGCCATGCATTCATAGATAAACACGGCGGTTTTATGGGAGGACCTAACGGTACTTGTGACGTAGACGGTTGCTGGGGAACGGCGGAGAATCACTATACCGTGACCCCTGACTGCGTTTATGAGGCTCGTCTGACCCAGGCGAAGAAGGCGGCCAAGGATTTCATCGACACCTTCGCCACCCAGACCGGCGCTCAGGAGGGCGACAAGCGTCTGGTGCAGATCATCGCGTTCGGCAGCGATGCCAAGACCTATACCTCTCAGTGGTATGATGTCAACGATGCTGCCAACGGCGCCGCCAATATCACCGCGCTGAAGAACATCATCGGCACCGGGCTGGACAGTGGAATCCGGGTGGGCAACGGCGACGGCAAGGGCGGCACTAACATCGAGGGCGGCCTGATGCTGGCCCGGAACCTGCTGCAGGATGGTTTGAAAAATGGTCAGCCTTTGAACGGGATGGAGTACCTCTATACCGTGCTGCTGACGGACGGAGCCCCCACTTTCCATGTAAATAAAGACCAATCCGATACGAAACGCATCGACGGCACCAAGGGCGGTGGCAGCTACACCACCACCAATGATGTCCGTGACGTGGCCGGCGTGGCTTCGGCCATCAAGGGCCTTGCCAGTGCTTCCAAGCTGTTCTCCATTGCATACGGCAAAGACGTGGCCGGGGATAAGCCCTTTGGCAGCGTGAGCGGCATTGACAGCCCCGTGGCGGGCACCACATGGAAGAACCTGACCATCTGCCAGTGGCTGGGCAGCTTCTCCACCAACGCCTATGAGGCCGATGACAACCAGACCCTGTTTGATGCCTTTGAGGCCATCGGCAGTACCATCCGCCTGGCGGCTCAGGCGTGGCGGGTGGAGGACCAGATGGGCGCCAACATCACCTATCTGGGGGAGACCACCACCGGAACCTTTACCAACACCGTGACCCCTGCCGAGGACGGAGAGTCCTTCCAGTGGAACGTGCTGGCCTCCGGTTATGATCCGGCCATCACCACGATCAAGCCCGCCGGCTCCAGCGAGCCTTCTACCTATGGCTATACCATGAAGTACCGCGTCCGTCTGGACAATACGGACGGCAGCACCACCGCCTATCCGACCAATACCGCCGCCACGCTGAAGTTCATGCTGACCAACGATCAGGGCGAGTGGCCCAGCATCGGCGAGGGCGAGACCGCCGAGACCCATCTGAAAACCGTGGACTTCCCGGTACCCACGGTCAAGGGCAACTTCGGCGCTCTGCGCTTCACCAAGGTGGACAAAAACACCCAGGCCGCCCTGCCCGGCGTGACCTTCACCCTGACCTGTGACTGCAAGGACCCCGCCCACACCAAGATCGCGGCCTCTTCCGATACCGGCACGGTGTCCTTCACCGACATCCCCTCCGGCCATACGTACACCCTGACCGAGACCCTGCCCGAAGGCGATCCCCACGACCCCGCCAGCATCGGTGCCGTCACGGTAAAGGTCTCCGGCGGCGCTGTCTATGTCAACGGCCAGAAGAACCCCACGGACCTGAAGCTGGAGAACACCTATCTCCCCGGCGCCCGGGATCTGACCGTCACCAAGCAGTGGGGCGCCACCCCCGACGGCCTCCAGACCGCTGTCCAGGTGGTCTATGAGCAGTACCAGAACGGTGAACGGACAGCCACCAGCGATCCGGTCACCCTCACCGCCGCCGTCGGCTGGACCCACACCTGGAACGTCCCCGTCCGTGACACCCTGACCGGCGAGGCCTATAACTATGTGGTCCGCGAGTACGTGAACGGCGCCGTGGCCGAGGGCAACCAGGTATCCACCATCAACGGCAAGGACTATCTGGTCACCTACAATGACGTGAACAACATCATCACCAACGAGATTCAGAACGAGATGTCCATCCCCGTGGAGAAGCAGTGGCTGACCCCCGACAGCATGAAGGGCGCGGTCACCGTCAACCTGCTCCGGGACGGCAGTCCCTTCCAGACCCTGACCCTGTCTGGCACCAAGCTGTCCGGCACCTTTGAGAAGGTCCCCGTGTATGCCGAGAACGGCGACCGGTACACCTATTCCATCACCGAGACCATTGCGCCGAACGCCGGCTACTCCGCCCATATCGTGAAGAACGATGATGGCAGCTACACCATCCAGAACGTGGTCAATCAGACCACCGTCGCCGTGGAAGGCTCCAAGGCCTGGGTGGACGGCAACAGCGGCGCCCGGCCCCAGAACGTAGCGGTCAGCCTGTGGAAGACCGGCTCCAATACGGCGCAGGACACCCGGACCATCGGCTGGAACGCCGAGACAGAGACCTATGACTGGACCTACTCCTTCACCGGTCTGCCCAAGTACGACCTCACCTACAACGAGACCACCGGCCTGTGGGAGGGCACCGGCGCCGAGATTGAATATTACGTCACCGACGACGCCGAGGGCTATGACCCCGCCATCGCATACAAGGGCGAGGACGGCCAGTATAACCTGACCAACAAGCTGACTCAGGTCGAGATGACCATCAGCGTCACCAAGACCTGGGACGACGAGGGCTTTGAAGACGAGCGGCCCGACAGTCTGACCTTCTCCCTCTACGGCGCGGACAAGGATGAGGCCCTTGCGACCCTGGTCCTGAACGCCGAGACGGAGGAAGTCGAAGGGAAGATCCACACCTACTGGGAGGACTCCACCACCGGGCGCTTTGACGGCACCTTCCCCAAGTACGACGCCACCGGCGCGGCCATCGGCTACACCGTGGTGGAAGCCGAGCCCGCCCACTACGACGCCACCGTGGGGCAGGCCGAAGAAGTGGACGACGCCACCATCCACTTCCCCGTGAAGAACACCCTGAACGGCGACACCACCGCTGTCAGCGTGGAGAAGATCTGGAAGGACACCCGCACCAACGCCGACCGCCCCAAGGCCACCATCAAGCTGATGGACGGTTCCACCGTGGTGGACAGCATCGACCTGCCCCGGGCGGATGAGCAGGGCGTCCTGGTCAACACCTACACCTTCACCGACCTGACCAAGTACCGCGACGGCGGCCGGATCCAGTACACCGTGGCGGAGGACACCGTCACCGGCTATCAGACCCCTGTCATCGCGGGCAGCATGGAAACCGGCTACACCGTCACCAACACCGTGAAGCAGCAGAGCGGCGACGAGGGCGTCACCGTGTCCGGCACCAAGAGCTGGCTGCCTGCCGACGGCATCCACCACCCCACCAGCACCACCATCCAGCTCCAGTCCGATGCGGCCGAAGCCAACGTGTTTGCAAATGTGACCGGCAAGACTGCCACCGCCACCGCCGAGGGCGGCTGGACCTACACCTTCACCGGCCTGGACCGGTACGCCTATGACGACGGGGGCGTCCGCGAGATCCAGTACAAGGTGACCGACACGGTAAGCGGCTACGAGACCACCGGCGGCACCAGGAACGCCCAGGGCGCCTATGACCTGACCAACACCTTCCAGCAGGAGTTTACCTCTGTCTCCGGCAAGAAGGTCTGGGTGGACGGCAGCAGCGCCGTTCGTCCCGCCTCTGTCACCGTGGCCCTTCTGGCCGACGGCGTCGAGGTAGGCCGTCAGACCGTCAGCGCCGTGGAAGGCAGCAGCGAGTGGGCCTTTACCTTCGGCGTGAGCGACGGCGGCGCCACCTTGCCCAAGTACAGCGCTTACAATACCGCCATCGCCTACACCGTCCGCGAGGTCGCGCCCGACGGAACCTGGGTGGAGCTCCCCGAGGGTCAGACCAAGGGCAGCGTCACCTACACCGTGGGCGACAGCACCCTCACCTACGACGTGACCTACGGCGACAACTACACCATCACCAACACCAAGCCCCAGGATTACTCCGACGTCACCATCAACAAGGTGTGGAAGGATGGCTCCAACGCCGCCGGCACCCGCCCCGCCACCGTCAGCCTGACCCTGCTGCGCAATGGCAGCGAGTATGAGACCGTGACTCTGGGCCCGAATGAGCCCGATACCAACGTGAACGGCGACACCTGGAGCCACACCTTCAACGGCCTGCCCAAGTATGACGACGGCCGGAACGCCTACCGCTACACCGTCCGGGAAAACGGCCTGGATGAGGACGGCTGCCTGCCCGCCGCCGTGGAGGGCGAGCGCTACACCGCGTCCGTGAACGGCCTTACCGTGACCAACACCATTCAGCAAAAGACCATCTCCATTTCCGGTGAGAAGAAGTGGGAGAACACCCCTGAGAACTGGGTCGCGCCGGAACGGGTGACCATCGAGCTCTATAAGAGCAACGGCACTGTGCTGGTGGACTCCGTGGACCTGCCCAGGACCGCCGCCGACGCGCCGGCAGAGTCCGCTCCTTCCACCTCCGAGCCCGTGGAGAGCGCTCCCGCCGCGCCCGACTGGAGCTATACCTTCACCGGCCTGCCCAAGTACGATCGGAACGACGCGGGTGAGGGCAGTGGCGCGCTCATCGACTACACCCTGAAAGAGAAGGGCGTCCTGGAGAACGGTACCATCATCTACACCGTGAAGAGCGACGGCAAGGATCGCAAGGACACCTACCAGGTGGAGTACAAGACCAACGAGGACGGCACCCGGGATGTGGTGAACACCTGGAAGGACAACGAGTATTACAGCTATCTGGTCAAGGCCACCTATATCTCCAAGGTGAACGGCACGACCACCACCGTCACCGACGTGCAGGTGGCCGGCGGCCGCGGCGACGCCAACGAGACCATCCGGATCGCCTCCGGCGACTATACCACCTACGGCGGCCACAGCGACTACGAGTACGTGCTGGGCAGCGCCAAGCTCAACGGCGCGCTCTACCAGGAGGGCCAGAAGAACTTCTCCTTCGTGCTGGACGATTCCTCCGTGGTGGAGACTCTGGAGCTGACCTACTACCGCGAGAAGACCACCCCCGATCCCGAGCCGGATCCGGGCCCCAGCGGAAAGGATTACTACCGGGTCATCGTCAACTACCTGGAGGAGGGTACGGATCGAGTGCTGGCCACCCAGTACCGCTCCGAGAAGATCCGAGAGGGCAACTCCTGGGATGTGACCGAGCAGACCGAAAAGAGCATCGAGGGCTACGAGCGGGTTCGCGTGGACGGTGAGCCCACCGGCCGGAACATCCAGTCCAACGTCATCATTGATGTCTACTACACCGCTGCGACCGAGATTCCCGACCAGCCCACCCCCGGCGGCTCCGACCCGGTGGACCCCCAGCCCACCCCCGGCGGCGAGACGGAGAGCCCCAATCAGCCCTCTCCGGCGGACCCGGGCCCCGACGGCGGCGCGACCGAGATTGTGGATGAGGGCACACCCATGGGCAACCTGCCCCAGACCGGCACCGTGGCCGCTCCTGTGGACCCCTCTGTCACGCTGGGCCTGATGGCCCTGTCCGCCTCCCTGTCCGCGGCCGGCCTGGCCTTCTGCATCGGCCGCAAGAAGGAAGAGGAGAACTAAGCGCCCGCACCGCAAAAGCATCGAAAGGGCCCCGCGCCTTGGCGCGGGGCCCTTTTTTGTAAAAATCGACGCAGATCGGGAACCTTTTGCGCCGCTCCATCGTCCAAGACAGCGTATCACCCAAAACCGAAAGGAGCCAAGCACTCTTATGAATCAGCGTATCCTCTCCCTGCTGCTGGCGGGGACCCTCTCCCTGACCCTGCTGGCCGGTTGCGCCCCCAAGGGCAGCGAGTCCTCCCAGCCTCCCGAGACCACCCCGATGGTCACGCCCACCCAGCCGGCGGAGCCCACCGAGACGCCGGTCCTGCCCACCGAGACGCCTGAAACCGAGCCCACCGAGACGCCCGGCGCCGCCCCCGAAAGCACCCCCGGGGCCGCCAAGCCCTCCCAGAGCCCCAAGCCTTCGGAGAAGCCCAATGCCGCCCCCTCTCAAAAGCCCCAGGCCAGCCCTGAGGCCACGCCCGTCCCCACCCCCTCCGAGAGCCCGGACACCAGCTCTGTGGTCACCCAGGTGTGGGAGCAGATCGCCGCCGATTTGGCCGACGTGCTGCCCTCCTCCATGGACCTGACCGGCGACGACCTGAAGAGCACCTACGGCATCGACCCGGCGGACCTGGAGGATTACGTCTGCAAGCTGCCCATGATGAGCGCTCATATCACCGAGTTTTTCATTGCCAAGGTGAAGGACGGCAAGATGGATGCCGTCAAGGCCGCGCTCCAGGCCCGGCAGGAGGCCCTAGCCGGCGGCTTCCTCTACCCCTCGCTGGTGGAGCTGGTGGAGGACTACAAGCTGGTGGTCAACGGCAATTACATCCTCTTCTGCATCACCGAGAACGCCGACCAGGCGGTAGAGATCTTCGACGACTATACAAAGTAAGGAAAAGCGGGTATAATACCAAAAGGCCGGCCTGTGGGCCGGCCCTTTTCCGCCATTCCGTGACGTGAGGTGAGCCTGTTGGTCTTTTCCAGCCCGCTGTTTCTGTTTTTCTATCTGCCCGCAGTTCTGCTGGTTTACTATATGACGCCTCTGCGGTGGCGCAACGCGGTCCTGCTGGTCTTCAATCTGATCTTCTATGGCTGGGGGGAGCCGGTCTATATCCTCATCATGTTTCTCTCCATCGCCATTGACTACACCCATGGGATGCTGGTGGAGAAGGCCAAACGGCGGGGGCGGGACGGCCGGGCCCGGGCGGCGGTGTGCTCCTCGGTGCTCTTCAACCTGGCCCTGCTGTTTTTCTTCAAGTATTGGGACTTCCTGGCCGAGAGCCTGGCCGCCGTGGGGCTGGACTTTATGCCCCGGCTGGGTCTGAGCCTGCCCATCGGCATCTCCTTCTACACCTTCCAGACCATGAGCTATACCATCGACGTATACCGGGGGGACGCGCCAGTGCAGCGCAGCGTGATCAGCTTCGGCACCTTCGTTACGCTTTTTCCCCAGCTCATTGCCGGCCCTATCATCCAGTACAAGGACCTGGACGCGCAGTTGGACCACCGGGACCACACGGCGGAGAAGTTTGCCTCCGGCGTGCAGGTCTTTGTGGTGGGTATGGCCAAGAAGGTGCTGCTGGCCAACAACCTGGGGATGCTGTGGGATGCCTACAAGGCCGTCCCCGCCGCCGGGCTCACCGTCCTGGGGGCCTGGCTGGGGGTGGCGGCGTTCTCCCTGCAAATCTACTTTGACTTCTCCGGCTACTCCGACATGGCCATCGGCCTGGGCCGGATGCTGGGCTTCGAGTTCAAGCCCAACTTTGACTACCCCTATATCTCCCGAAGCATCACCGAGTTCTGGCGGCGGTGGCACATCTCCCTGGGCACCTGGTTCCGGGAGTACGTCTACATCCCCCTGGGGGGCAACCGGGTCTCCCGGGGCCGGCTGTGCTTCAACCTGCTGGTGGTGTGGGGCCTGACCGGCATCTGGCACGGGGCGAGCTGGAACTTCCTGCTGTGGGGCCTCTATTTCGGGGTGCTCCTTATGCTGGAAAAGCTGTTTCTGAAGCGGTGGATCGACCGCTGGCCCGCCTGTTTCCGGCACGCCTATACCTTGCTCTTGGTGGCGGTGAGCTGGGCCATCTTCGCCCTGGAGGACTTTGGCCAATTGGGCGCCTACCTGGCGGTGATGTTCGGCCTGGCGGGGCGGAGCCTGACCGATGGGGCCTTCTTCTACTATCTGCGCTCCTACCTGCCGGTGCTGGTCCTGGCCTGCCTGGCCTCCACCCCCCTGGCCCGCCGCCTGTGGCACAGGGCTCCCGCGCGGGCCGTCCAGGCGGCGCTGCCGGTGCTGCTGCTGGCGGGTCTGCTGCTGTCCACCGCCTATCTGGTGGACGCCACCTACAACCCCTTCCTGTATTTCCGGTTCTGAGGAGGCGAGAAGCATGTCAAAAAAATACGCTGTCTTTATCACCGTGCTGTTCTGCGCCTTTCTGGGCGCCTTTGCCGTGGCCAACGCCCTGACGCCGGACCGGGAGTTTTCCCCCATGGAGAACCGCTATCTGGCCCAGCGGCCCACCCTGGACAGACGGGACTTCACCCTGAGCTGGAGCGCAGCCGGGACCGGGGACTTTTTCAGCGGCAAATTCATGTCGGACTTCGAGCGCTATGTCACCGACCAGTTTGTGGGCCGGGACGGCTGGATCGCCGCCAAGGCGGCGGCGGAAAAGCTCTCGGGCAAGGGGGAGAACAACGGGATCTATCTCTGTAAAAAGGAGACCCTGATCCCCCGGTTTGACCGGCCGGATGCCCGAAGGGTGACGGATAATCTGAATTATGTGAACAAATTGGTGGAACATGTGGACATTCCGGTGTACTTTGCCCTGATCCCCGGTAAGGTTTCGGTGTGGGCGGACCGGCTGCCGGAGGGGGCTCCCAACGCCGACGAGAGCGCCATCCTCCGGGAGGCGGCGGCTGCCTCCCGGGCCCGATGGGTGGATGTCCAGGGGGCTCTGCTGGCCCATGCCGGGGAGGACATCTACTACCGGCTGGACCACCACTGGACCAGCCTGGGGGCCTATTACGGCTACGCCGCCCTGACGGAGGCCATGGGACTGGACCCGGTGCCCCTGAGCGCCTATGAAAAGACCACGGTCTCCACCGACTTCAACGGCACCACCTTTTCCTCCTCCGGCGTGCGGTGGATGACGCCGGACGTCATCGACCAGTACGTGCCGGAGGACGGGGTGGAGGTGACCTCCTGGCTTGGAGCGGAGCCCCAGACGGGGAGCCTCTACGACTGGTCGAAGCTGGAGGAAAAGGACCAGTACGCCTTTTTCATGGGGGGCAACCAATCCCTGGCGGTGGTGCGGACGGAGCACACCGACGCTCCCAAGCTGCTCATCGTCCGGGACTCCTACACCGACAGCCTGGTCCCCTTCCTCACCGCCCACTTCTCCGAGATCCACCTGGTGGACCCCCGGTACAACAAGACCCCTCTCAGCGGATATCTCGCGGAAAACGAGATCGACCAGGTGCTGGTCCTTTACAGCGCGGCGAATTTCGTCAGCGACACCAACCTGTTTGTCCTGAGCAAATAAAAAAGACCGGGCGGACTGGAGAGTCCGCCAGGTCTTTGGCGTTACGGCTGCGTTTCCTGCCAGGCGATGACTCGAGAGGGGCAGATGCCGCCGAAGTGGATGCTGTTTTCCGCCGGGCGGACCTCTGTGCCGTCAAAGCCGGCGCCGGTGTTGCGGTTGGGAAAGAGGAAGTTCCTGGCGCCCGAGGTGACGGTGAGCCGCAGCCGATGGCCCGGCTGGAAGGCGGCGGAGAGCTTGGAGGTGCGGATAGACAGCTTGTAGACCCGCCCCGGCTCCATGAGCTTGGGGGCCCCGAACCCGTCGCGGTAGCGGGCGGAGAGCACCCCGTCGGCCAGCTTCCTGGACCGGCCGTGCTCGTCCACGTCGGTGATGCGGACGATGAAATCGGTGTCCGGCGCGTCGGAGGAGACGTAGAGCTCCACGGTGAAGTCCCCGGTGAGCACCAGGGGCTGGGTGAGCGCCGGCGTGGTGTAGGACAGTACATCGGGCCGCTGCTCCACCAGGGTGTAGTCCTCGGGCACCCCCAGCTCGTTTTCCGACAGGTCAATGATGTGCTCGGCCGGGTCGGCCGGGTCGTAGGTGTAGCTGTCGCAGCCCTGCTCCTCCGGCAGCGCGTCCGACAGCCCGCCTCCGGGAGTCAGGTAGAAGAAGACCGTTCGGCCCCCGGGCACCGGCCAGTTTCCGGCGGTCTTCCACTTCTCCTCGCCGATGGTGTAGTAGCGCACCGTGGGCATGGCCTCGGCGCCGTTGTCCGCCCCCAGAAGGTGGTGGTCGAACCACTGGAGGAAGATGAGGTCGATGTCGTCGCGCAGCGCGCCGTTGCCCAGCGCCAGCCCATGGAGGTCGTAGCGGGCGTTGCCGCTGTGGGGCCAGGGCCCCAGGATGATCTTGCGCCGCCCGTCGGGGTAGTCCGCCGTCAGGTCCAGGGCCTCGGTGGTGCCGGCGCCGTTGTCGTCAAACCAGCCGGAGACGATGAGGGCGGGCACGTCCACGCCGGCCCCCCGCTCCGCCCAGTCCCCGGAGCGCCAGAAGTCGTCGTTGTCCGGGTGGGCCAGCCACTGGTGGAAGAAGGGGATGTCATAGCCCAGCGCCTTCCGAGGCAGGTCGGCCAGGGGCCGGATGTCCAGCACCTCATCCCAGTCGTCCCGCTCCATCTTGGTGCCGTCGAACTGCTGCTGCGAGACGGAGAAGGCCCAGGCCAGCATCCCGGACACCAGGGAGCCCCCCTTCCGGGGCAGGTCGTGGAAGGCGCTGCCGGCGCAGACCACGCTGATGAGGGCCTTCAGGTGGGGATTCCGGGATGCGGCGGCCGCCCACTGGACATAGCCCAGGTAGGAGCCGCCCACCATGCCCACGCTGCCGTCGCACCAATTCTGGGCGGCGATCCAGTTGAGGGTGTCGTCGCCGTCCTCGGTCTCAAAGTGGTTGGGAATCCATGCCCCGCCGCTCTTGTTTCGGCCCCGCACGTCCTGGAGCACCACGGCGTAGCCCCGGTAGGCGTATCGCATGTAGTTGTCCAGCTCGTCCTCCTTGCCGTAGGGGGTGCGCACCAGCACGGCGGGCACGGGCCGGTCCGTCCGGGGCAGCAGCAGGGAGGTGGACAAAGCCACCCCGTCCCGCATGGGCACCTCCAGGTTTTCCACCCGCCGGACCGGGAGGATGGGCTCGGGGCGGTAGGCCCGCCACCGGGCCAGAACGGTGGCGTCCTCGCAGCCCTCCCGGACCAGCACGTGGACCCGCTCCCGGCTGGGGCAGGTGAAGGCCGCCAGCCTTCCACCGGAGACGGTGACGTTCCAGGGGTATTTGATCTCCCGCTGAGCCCAGCGCACACCGTCGTCGCTGCGGTAGCGGGCGCCCCAGGAGGTCTCCACCTCCGGGGGGCCGGGGAAGAGCCGCTCGTATTCCGCCATGCGCCCGGCCAGGGCCTCCAGGTCGAAGTGGGTCAGGGCCAGATAGCCGGCCGCCGCCTCGGCGGAGAGGGGCTGGAAGGGGGCAAGGACGGCGGTCTCGGGGTCCAGGGGAGCGTGGAGCACCCCGCCGGGCGTGAACCGCAGGTCGGCGCAGCGGATACCGGAGACATAGAGATGCCAGATACACATAATAACGACCCCTTTCACGATACAAGATATTCTCAAGCAAAGCTATTTTGTATAAAAACAATAAAGGCAGGGGACCATGGTCCCCTGCCTTTATTGTTCCTCTTTGTGCTCCCGACGCTTGTCGATGAGCGAGCCGATGGCAATGCCCATAATAGCGCCGAAGACGGGACCCAGGACCGGCTCGTGGGTGCCCATACCGATGAAGACCCCCAACACCAGGCCGGGAATGGCCAGGGCCCAGGTCCAGACAGGCTTTTTGGCCATGTTGGAATCGTCCTTGACCTTCCCGAAGTAGGGGTTGTACGGACCTTCCTGAGCCGGGTCCTTGCCTTTTTTCCTGCGCGCCATTGCCGTCGCTCCCTTCGCCGTAGGCTGATGAGCTCATTCTAGCATAAAGGGAGCCGTTTGTCCATGCTTAGAGTCTGCACAGCTCGGCGGCGGTCTGCGCGGCCAGGCGGGCGTTGTGGAAGACGAGCTGGATGTTGGAAGCCAGACTGTCGCCGCCGGTGAGATCCTTGATGGTGGCCAGCAGGAAGGGAGTGGTGGCCTTGCCGTGGATGCCCTGCTCCTTGGCCATGGCCACGGCCTGTTCAATGGCGGCGCTGATGACCGCGTGGTCCATGGAGTACTCCTCGGGGATGGGGTTGGTGACCAGCATGCCGCCCTTAAGGCCCATCCCCTGGCTGGCGTGAAAGGCGGCGGCCAGCTCGGCGGGGGAGTCCAGCTCGTAGTCCACGGAAAAGCCGCTCTTGCGGGTGTAGAAGGCGGGCAGCTCCTTGGTGCCGTAGCCGATGACGGGAACGCCGTGGGTCTCCAGGTATTCCAGGGTCAGTCCCAGGTCCAGGATGGACTTGGCGCCGGCGCACACCACCATGACGGGCGTCTGGGCCAGCTCCTCCAGGTCGGCGGAGATGTCCATGGTGGTCTCAGCGCCCCGGTGGACGCCGCCGATGCCGCCGGTGGCAAAGACCTGGATGCCCGCCATGTGGGCAATGATCATGGTGGTGGTGACGGTGGTGGCGCCGTCCTCGCCCCGGGCCACCAGCACCGCCAGGTCCCGGCGGCTGGCCTTGTTGACGGCCTGGCCCTTTTTGCCCAGGTACTCGATCTCGTCGTGGGACAGACCGGCCTTCAGGCGTCCGCCCAGGATGGCGATGGTGGCGGGCACGGCGCCGTTGTCCCGGATGATGGACTCCACCTGGAGGGCGGTCTCCACGTTCTGAGGGTAGGGCATGCCGTGGGAGATGATGGTGGACTCCAGGGCCACCACGGGCTTACCGGCGGCGAGGGCGGCGGCCACCTCGGGGGAGACGTCCAGATACGAGTTGAGAGACATTATTGATTACCTCCAAAATGATAAAATACAAATTAAGATGGATGGGATCGGTTCAGAGCCCGGCGCGGGCCCGGACGGCGCAGGCGTTTAGGGCGGGGTTGATGGTCTCCGCCCCCTCCATGGCGATGGCGGAGGCAGCCAGACCGGCCCGGGCGGCCTCCTCCAGCCCCAGCCCCTCCAGCCAGCCCCAGGCCAGGGCGGCCATGAAGGCGTCGCCGCAGCCGGTGGTGTTGACCATCTTGGCTGTCCCGCAGGGGACCTTAATCCGCCCGCCCTGGTAGTCGGCGGCGTACACCCCGTCACCCCCCAGGGAGATGAACACCCGGTGAAGCCCGGTGGACAGCAGCACGTCGGCGCAGCGGGCCAGGCTTTCGTCGCCGGTGATGGCCACGCCGGAGAGCAGCTCGGCCTCGATGCGGTTGGGCTTGAGGGTGTGGAGCCGGCCCAGGACCGGCTTGACCTTGACGGCCTTGGCGGTGGACACTGGGTCCACGAACACGGGGGCCTTGCAGTGTGACGCGATCCAAGCCAGGGTCGGCTCGGGGATGTTGGTGTCGCAGATGACCAGCCGGGCGTTGTTCAGAAGCGGCTCCTTGCCGGCCAGGAATTGGGGGGTCAGGTGGTCGTAGATCTCCATGTCGGACACGGCCAGCTCCATATCCCCCTTTTCGTCGGTGAGGAAGAGGTAGGTGGAGGTGGAAGCGCCGGGCACCTGCAGGCTGTGGGCCAGGTCAATGCCCAGCTCGATGCAGGAGGTGGTGATTTTCTGAGCATATACGTCGTCCCCCAGGGCGGTGATCATGCGTACGTCCAGCCCCAGCAGGGCCATGTTGTGGGCGATGTTGCGGCCCACGCCGCCCAGGCTCATCCGCACCCGGCCGGGGTTGGAGTCCTGCCGGACCAGGGGGGCCAGGGGGGTGCCGCCGATGTCCATGTTCACCCCGCCCACCACCACCGCGTAGGGGGCGGTGCGGACGATGTAGCCCTTGCCGTCGATGTAGCCCTTTTTCATCAGATTGGAGATGTGGACGGCCACCGACGAGCGGGTGATGCCCGCCCGGTCGGCCAGCTCCTGCTGGGAGATCAGGGGATTTTCCTGAATCCACTGGAGGATCTGGGCTTCCCGCTGGGTCATGGGGACACCTCCTAAGCAATTATTTATACAAGTAATCACATGATTAGTTTACCTGCTTTTTTCAAAAAGTCAAGGGTATTTTGCCCGGAGGGAACAAAAAAGACCCGGCAGCGTCTGAAGAAAGAAAAAGGAGGTCTGCGACTATGAAAAAAGCCACGCGGACGGCCCTGCTGTTGGGCCTTGCCCTGCTGGCGGGCTGCGCCGCCCCGGGGGCGGGTTTTTCCGCTCCCACACCGGAGCCGACAGAGTCCCCGGAGGCCGGGGCCACAGGCCCGGTGGATTCGGCGCCCTGGTTTGCCACCTTCCGGGTGGTCTCCGGCGCGGAGACCGGGGAGCTGGTGCTGGCGGCCAACGGTGGGACGTCCGGTGAGGTCTGCGTTCTGAACACGAAGGACCTGCCGCTGGACCGGCCGGTGGAGAACGGAGAACTCATCAACGTGTATTACGACCTGCTGCTGGAGACCTTCCCCGCCCAGTTTGGCAACGTCTCCGCAGTGGAGCATACCAGGACGGAGCGGGACGACCGCTGCGGACTCTATCTCCAGGTGCTGGAGGACCTGTGGGCGGTGGATGAGGGCCTCAACGGGGATATCACGGAGCTGGGTGTGGACCTCAGCTCGGTTACCGACCTGTCCGAGAGCGAAAAGTCCGCCGTGGCCTGGGCCTTCGGCAATGCCCACGGTCTGACGTCGGTGGAGGGGACCTGGGATGAGTTGAAGGAGCAGGGCTATTTCACCGCCCAGCCTCTGGAGGGGGACGGCGCGCCGGAGGGGGCCGCCTTCTACCACTGGGAGGACGGGGCGCTGTTTTCCATCCGCACCAATGAGGATGCGGCGTGGAGCCTGCCCGACATCGCCGAAGGGAGCCCCCCGGTGCTCACCGCCTTCGACGCCCAGAAGTGGCGCTCCGGGCTGGGGGCCTACTTCTTCCAGGACTGCACCGCCGTCCAGGCCGACGACGGGACCTGGACCTACACCGTGGGGAGCGAGGCCATTTCCTGACCGAATATCCATAAAATAAGGCCGTCTGTCCCGGACCAGTGGACAGACGGCCCTTTTATGCCCTATACTGAAGGGGAAGGGGGGCGAAGACTTGAAGGTGGAAATAAAGATCGACCCGGCGCGGGCCGAGCCCACGGTCACCGTCACGGCCCCCGCCCTCACCGAGGAGGTCCGGGCCCTGGTCCGGAGCCTGGAGCCCCGGGGCCTGACGGGCTGGCGGGGGGAGGAGGCGATCCCCCTGGAGCCGGGGGACCTGCTGCGGTGCTACGCCGCCAACAAGGGGGTCTACGCCCAGAGCCCGGCGGGGGAGTATCTGGTGAAGCTGCGGCTCTACGAGCTGGAGGAGCGGCTGGACCCCGGGGTCTTCGTCCGCATCTCCCACTCGGAGATCGTCAATTTGAAGCAGGTGACCGCTCTGGACCTGTCCCTGGCGGGAACCATTAAAATGACGCTGGCGGGGGGCGCGGCGGTGTGCTGGGTCTCCCGGCGGTATGTGCCCAAGATCAAGCAGGCCCTGGGCCTGGGGAGGGGGAGAAGAGCATGACGGACGTACAGAAACAGTGGAGAAAGCGCATCCTCATCGGCGGATTTGTGGGGCTGACCCTCATGGCGGCGGGGGTCGTCTGCATCGGCAGCATCACCCTGTTCGGCGGCCGGCCGGACTACCGCCATCTCCAGTGGGTCACCCACGGCGCGGCGGCCTTTTTCGGCTCCGAGGGCCTGGCCCTGGCGGCCCAGTGCGCCGTCACCTTTGCTCTGGGCGCTTCGGTGGGGGTGGCCACCCTGCCCTTCGACGACTATGGCCCCGCCCTGGCCGCCCGGTCCTTGCTCCACTTTGCCGTTACGGGAGGGCTGGTGCTCCTGCTGGGCTGGCTGCTGGAGCTGGTCGGGCCCAGCCCGGCGGCCGTTCTGCTGCTTCTGGGGCTCTATACCTTCCTCTATCTGACGGTTTGGCTGGTACGGTGGCTGGGCTGGCGAGCCGAGCTGGACGACCTGCGTTCCGCCTTGGACCTGCCTGCGCCGTCGCCGTCCCGCCTCAACGGGCGGGAGAGCCTGCCTTACGCCCTGCTGCTGGCCGGATTCTTCCTGCTGCTGCGCCCGCTGGCGGAGGTGCTGGACGCCCCTGACGTGCCCCTGCTGCGGGCGCTGCTCCTGCCCTGGCTGGCCTACCCCTTCGTGGCTTTGCTGACGGGCTGGGCCTCCGGCCTGGCCCGGGGGCTGTGCCCTCTGGTGCCCCTGACCGCGTTTGTGAGCTTCCTGCCCAATCTGCTCTGGCCCCATGTGCCCTATGATTGGCAGCAGGGGGTTGTCTATGCCCTGCTGGCCCTGGGGGCCAATCTGCTGGCCGCCGTGGTGCGGCGGTGGCGGCGGCGCGGGGAGGAGAGAGGAGGGGCGCGATGAAGCGGGGGCTCTGGCTGGGCGGGGTCCTGGGCGCGTTGGCCCTGACCGCGGCGTGCAACTGGGCGGGCGCCTGGTATGGCGGCCCGGCGGGGCCGGTCAACGTGCTGGGCACCGGGTGCTATGTGGTGTTCTGGGCGGTGTTTACCTTTCTGGCGGGGGAGGACAGCCGGCTCCGGACGGTCTCCCTGGCGGCGGGGGCCATCCATTTTTTCTCCGCCGTCATGGGACTGCTGGGGCGGACCTGGCTGGGCGCCCTGGCCCTGCCCTTCGCCGCTCCCGCCGCCGTGGCGTTTTACGGCCTGTCGGCCTGGCTGGGCTGGACGGGCCTCTATGCCGCCGCCGCAGGGCTGTCGGCGCTGTGGGTATTCTGGGTGACGACCCGGCGGTAAAGCAAGGAAAGTGGGCCCTGGGGTCATTCCGCCTCACAAACCCTTGTAAAATCCCGCAGGAGTCCTTATAATATAGGGTACTGTGGAACCCTACAACGACGTAGAGAGAGGAAGTAAACCCATGGAACGCACAAAGATTGCCCAGATTTTTGCCGATCAGGAGCACTTCGGCAGCCGGGAGGTCCGGATTTCCGGCTGGGCCCGCACCATCCGGGACATGAAGACCTTCGGCTTCATCGAGCTCAACGACGGCTCCTGCTTCAAAAACCTCCAGGTGGTGATGGAGGCCGCCACCCTGTCCAACTATAAGGAGATCGCCGGGCAGAACGTGGGCGCCGCCCTGACGGTGGCCGGCACGGTGGTCCTGACGCCCGGGGCCAAGCAGCCCCTGGAGGTGAAGGCCACCTCCATCACGGTAGAGGGCCCCTCCGCTCCGGAGTACCCTTTGCAGAAGAAGCGCCACAGCGTGGAGTACCTGCGCACGATCCAGCATCTGCGGCCCCGGACCAACCTGTTTTCGGCCACCTTCCGGGTGCGGAGCGTGGCGGCCCACGCCATCCACACCTTCTTCCAGGAGCGGGGCTTCGTCTATGTCCACACCCCCATCATCACCGCCTCCGACTGCGAGGGGGCGGGCGAGATGTTCCGGGTGACCACCCTGGATCTGGACAACGTGCCCAAGACCGGGGACGGGGCCGTGGACTACACCCAGGACTTCTTCGGCAAGCCGGCCAACCTGACGGTGTCCGGCCAGCTCAACGCGGAGAACTTTGCCATGGCCTTTGGGGACGTGTATACCTTCGGCCCCACCTTCCGGGCGGAGAAGTCCAACACCACCCGCCACGCCGCCGAGTTCTGGATGATCGAGCCGGAGATGGCCTTCTGCGACCTGGCCGGCGACATGGACGTGGCCGAGGCCATGATCAAGTTTATCATCCGCACGGTGCTGGAGAAGTGCCCCGACGAGATCAACTTCTTCAACTCCTTTGTGGATAAGGGCCTGAAAGAGCGGCTGGAGCATGTGGCCTCCTCCGACTTCGGCCGGGTGAGCTACACCGAGGCCATCGAGCTGCTGAAGCAGTCGGGCCACAAGTTTGACTATCCGGTGGACTGGGGCTGCGACCTCCAGACCGAGCACGAGCGGTACCTCACCGAGCAGGTCTTTCAAAAGCCGGTGTTCGTCACCGACTATCCCCAGGAGATCAAGGCCTTCTATATGCGCCTGAACGACGACGGCAGGACCGTGGCGGCCGCCGACTGCCTGGTGCCGGGCATCGGCGAGATCATCGGCGGGTCCCAGCGCGAGGAGCGGCTGGACGTCCTGGAGCGCCGCATCCGGGAGCTGGGCATGGCCCCCCAGGACTACTGGTGGTACCTGGATCTGCGCCGCTACGGCGGATGCAGGCACGCCGGCTTCGGCCTGGGCTTCGAGCGCATGGTGATGTACCTCACCGGCGTGGGCAACATCCGCGACGTTCTGCCCCACCCGCGCACGGTGGGCAACGCCGAGTTCTGAAAAATGAGATTGCACAAGGCCGCCGTCTGGAGTCCTCCAGACGGCGGCCTTGTGCGTGCTGCTGTCCCATGTCTGGGACTTTTTATAGAACGAAAGTTCGATAAAATTCCTTAGTTGTATTGACGCGGGCGGAAAAAAGGTGCTATGATGGGCATGCAATAGAACATGAGTTCTATTCAACGGCGGCCGGATCGGCGGCCTCCGCGGGCTTGAACCGGGCCATGAGGAACACGGCGGCCAGAATGATGAGGCTGCCCAGAGCCTTGGCGGGGGTGACGGGCTCGGACAGGACCAGGATGCCGCACAGGTTGCTGGCGATGGGCTCCAGCAGGGAGAAAATGGCGGCGGTGGTGGCGCTGAGGTAGCAGATGCCGATCTGGAACAGGACCACGCCCAGGAAGGAGGTGCACAGGGCGACCAGGAGGGTGAGCAGCATGGCCTTGGGCGGCAGGGCGAAGACGATCTGGCGGGTGGGGATGTGGACGGCCAGCATGGCGCAGGACACGCCGATGGCCATGTAGAAGGAGACCACAAGGGGGTCCATCTCCCGGATGACGGTTTTTTCGGTGCACACCATGTAGCAGGCGTAGGTAAAGCCGGAGATGGTGGCCAGGGCGAGGCCGGCGCCGGAGACGGGGCCGCTGTCCCGCTCCAGAAAGCAGAGCACGCCGATGCCGGCCAGGACCAGGGCGGCCAGGCGGACCCGGCCCAGCCGGTCGTGAAAGACGACCCGGCACAGGACGGCCACAAAGACGGGATAGAGGAAGTGGAGGGTGGTGGCGATGCCGATGCCCACGAAGCGGTAGGAGTCGTAGAGCATGAGGGTGGTGAAGCCCCGTCCCAGGATGCCCACCGCCAGGACCGTGGCGAGCTGCCGGGGGGAGATACGCAGGGAGATCTTGCGGAGGCGCAGCAGGAGGAAGATAGGGAGGATGACCAGCGCGTTGCGATAGAAGGTGAGGGTAAGGGCGTTGCTGCCCATGCCGTAGGTCAGACGGCCCAGCAGCGGGGTGACGCCGAAGAGCAGGGCGGAGAGCGCGGTACAGAAGATGCCTTTGCGGTGCACGATGCATTCCTCCAGTGGATGGTGATAGACGGGACAGGGAGCGTGGCATCAGCGCCGCGCCCCGCCGGGGCTTGGGCTGGCTTTGGGCAGGTTCCAGCGGAAGTAGGCTGCGCACAGGCGCAGGGCCACCACCGCCGCCGCGCCCAAAAGAGTGGCGGCCGTACTGCCCAGCGGCATCCAGGCCAGGGAGCAGAGCAGCGCCCCGATGAGGGAGGCACAGGCGTAGAAGTGCTTGACGAAGATGTAGGGGGTGTCGCCGGACAGCACGTCACGGAGCACGCCGCCGCCCACGCCGGTGATCACGCCCACGAAGGCCAGCAGGAAGATGCTGTAGGAGCTGGATACGCTGTAGGCGCTCTGAACGCCGACCACGGTGAATACGCCCAGTCCGATGGAGTCCATCAGCAGCATGACCACGTCGTACAGACGGCTCCCCCGCTCCAGGCGGCTCCGGACGGCGGGGAGAAAGACGGCGATGGAGGTGGCGATGGCAATCAGGGCGTAGACCGGGTCCTGAAAGGTGACCGGGGGCGTGATCCCCAGGACCAGGTCCCGGATCACGCCGCCGCCGACGGCGGTACACAGACCGAGGATGGCGACGCCAAAGATATCCATGCCCTTTTTCAGGCCGACCATCGCACCGGATGCTGCAAAGGCGATGGTGCCGATCAGTTCCAAAACGAAGAAAAGGGTCTCCGACATGTGGGCTTCCTGCTTTCTCTGTGGGATGGAAAAAAGGGAGGCGAAGCTTGACAAAAAAGGTCGGAGCAAGCGGTAAGCTTGCTCCGACGTGGTGGAGGAGGGTGGATTCGAACCACCGAAGCGTTAAGCAGCAGATTTACAGTCTGTCCCCTTTGGCCACTCGGGAACTCCTCCATATTCAGTTTGCGTCCCGTGACGATGGAGCTGGTGGACGGACTCGAACCCCCGACCTGCTGATTACAAATCAGCTGCTCTACCAACTGAGCTACACCAGCACTTAGCTCGTCCACAGCAACGGTTATTGTACCAGAAAGGAGTTTGGTTGTCAACCAGAAAAATCCGAAAATGCAGATTTTCTTTTGGGGAGGCAGTTACGAGGAGCGGGAGGATACGGACGGACCCGCTGCGGGATGTGCAGCGGGAGGCGCCGAAGGCGTGGTGCTGCCGGTGCGGCGGGGAGCTCTACCGCTGGGACCGGGCGGTGCCGACGGCGGCGGGGCCGCTGTGCGCCGGGTGCGCCTGGGAACGGAGACCTAGGGAGGCATCAGAGAAAAAAGAATGACCCTGTTGGAATTATCAAGCGAATACCGGGCCCATGCCCAGGTCCTGAAAGGACGCATTCGGGAGCTGGAGGCCCGTTTTCCGGACCTGCCGGAGGAGGAGCGCTGCCGCATGGCGGAGCGCATCCATATGCTCACCGCCATGTGGCGGGAGGCCAGGGACCTGGCCGTGCTGACCGAACGGTATTACGAGAGGGGGTATCGCCGCAATGCCAGATACACGTTATAGGCGGGGGCGGGCCTATGCGGCGGATATGGCGGTCTACGCCCGCAGTATGGCCTCCGACAACAGCGCGCAGCTCGACCGGGTGAAGCGGAACCTGGTCCGGGCCCTTCGGGAGGACGTAACGGCCCGGCAGCGGGAGTTCCTGCTGCTCTACTACGGCCAGGGCCTCAACATGCGGGAGATCGGGGAAAAGCTGGGGGTGGACAAGTCCACCGTCTCCCGGACGATCAAGCGTGGAGAGGCCCGGCTCCGGCGCTGCCTGCGCTACGGCGCAAAGGCGTTTTTGGAAGAGGAATAGGGCTTTGCCCCCGGTCCGGACCGCCCGGACCGGGGGCTTTTTCGGGCCGTTCTGCGGTTCGAACCGCATTTTCTACCGATAAGAGTGCCGCCGGGCGGCCCGGTTTCCGTTGTATTTTGACTCCGGCTGTGGTACAATTAGAAGGATAGAAAACAGTCGAATGAAACCTGTGGAATGGAGGAAGCAACATGGAACTGAGCATGTCGATGAAGCAGACACAAACTCTTTCGCCCCAGATGATGCAGTCCATGGAAATCCTCCAGATGGGTTCTCAGGAGCTGCTGGAGTACATCCAGGATCAGGTCCAGGAGAATCCGGTACTGGAGATGGAGGAGAAATACGGCAAGGGGGACGACACGGCGGTGCTGCAGCGGAAGCTGGAGTGGCTGGAGTCCACCGACGCGCAGAACCGCTACTATCACCAGCAGGACACCGAGGACGACGAGAAGGACCCGATCTCCAATTACGGCACCGTAGACGAGCGGGAGGAGAACCTGTATCTCTATGTGCTGTCCCAACTGGAGGTGATGGATCTGGAACCGGAGCTGCTCCCGGTGGGGCGCTTTTTGGTGGAGAGCCTGAACCAGAACGGCTGGCTGGACGAGAGCGTGGAGGATCTGGCGGAGGAGCTGGGCAAGCCGGTGGAGGAGGTAGAGAAGGCTCTGGCGGCGGTGCAATCCCTGGAGCCCGCGGGCGTGGGGGCCCGGAATCTGTCGGAGTGCCTGGTGCTGCAATTGCAGCGCCGGCATGAGGACAGCGAGCTGGCCATCCGGATTGCGCGGGATTACCTGGACCCCCTGAGCAAGAGCCGCTACGGTCTCATCGCCAAGAGCCTTGGGGTCTGCCAGGAGGAGGTGCGGACGGCCTGCGATCTGATTCGCACGCTGAACCCCCGGCCGGGCGGCGGCTTTGCCGCCCGGGAGAACCTGGTCTACATTAACCCCGACCTCTTTGTGGTCAACTTTCCCGACCACTTTGAGCTACTCACCAACGACTACTTTTTCCCCGACCTGAACATCAGCGGCTATTACTGCCGGATGCTCAAGAGCACCGAGGACAACGAGGTCAAGGACTATCTGATGGGCAAGGTGCGGCAGGCCAAGTGGGTGGTCCACAGCATCGAGCAGCGGCGCTCCACCCTTCTGCGGTGCGCTGAGTGCATCCTGGAGCTCCAGGAGGAATTTTTCCGCCGGGGCCCCGGCCATCTGAAGCCCATGTGCCTGGCGGACATCGCCCAGAAGGTGGGGGTCCACGAGTCCACCGTCAGCCGGACGGTGCGGGACAAGTATCTCCAGTGTGCCAGCGGGGTCTACCCTCTGAGCTACTTCTTTTCCCGCAGCCTGGGCGCGCCGGCGGCCCGACCGGGCACGGAGGAGAACGCCTCCTCCCCCGACTTTGCCAAGGCTCTGCTGAAAAAGCTGATCGGCGGGGAGGACAAGCACAAGCCGCTGTCGGACCAAAAGCTGTGTGAGCGGATGGCCCGGGAGGGCTGTGAGCTCTCCCGGCGCACGGTGGCCAAATACCGGGACGAGCTGGGCATCCCCAGCACCACCGGACGAAAGCAGTACGAGTGAACACGGATGCGGGGCGCCGCGGGGCGGCCCCGCGTTTCCATGGAGAGGAGAGGGTTCCAATGGTCTATCCGGCCGTTCTGTTCGATTTTGACTATACCCTGGGAGACGCCACCGACGCCATCGTTGCCGGCTTTGCCGCGGGCTTTGCCGCGCTGGGCCTGCCGGAGCCCGACCGGGAGGCCGTCCGCCGCACCGTGGGAATGCAGGTGACGGACGCCTATACCCTGCTGACGGGGGACGAGAGCGAGGCGCGCCGGCAGACCTTTTACCAGCACTTCCGGGCGGTGGCCCGGGAGCTGCAGGCCAAGGGCCAGGTGAGCCTGTTCCCCGGGGCGGGGGAGCTGTTGTCCGCCCTGCGGGCGGCGGGGGTGGCCACGGCAGTGGTGAGCACCAAGCACACCGACACCCTGGAGCGCATCTTTGCCCGGCACGGCCTGGATCAGATGTTTTCCTTCGTCATCGGCGGGGACCGGGTGAGCCGCCCCAAGCCCGACCCGGAGGGCCTGACCGCCGGCCTGGCCCGGCTGGGTCTGACGGCCCGGCAGGCGCTGTACTGCGGCGACACGGTCATCGACGCCCAGACCGCCCAGGCCGCGGGGACGGACTTCTGCGCCGTCCTCAACGGCACCACGCCGGCGGCCGCCTTCGTCCCCTACCCCAGCGTCCATATCGCCCCGGATCTGCCTGATCTGCGGCGCTGGCTGGGTTTGTAAAACGAAAAAAGAAATTGTAAAGCGTCCTTCCGCATGGCGGAGGGGCGTTTTTCTTTACAAAGGGGGCAGACTATGCTTTACACAGACTTTACGAAGAGCTGAAGGACAACTTTACAAAAGCCCTGTATACTGTAAATCGTTCCGAGAAACCATATTTGGATTGGAGAATGAAAACAAAATGAAAAAGAGTCTTGCCTTGATTTGCTCCCTGGCCCTGTGCTTGGGCCTCTTTGCCGGCTGCTCCAGCAGCAACGCCGGCGGTTCCGCCTCTCCCTCCGCCTCCGTCCCCGCCAGCCCCTCTCAGGAGGCTTCCCAGGCTCCCGCCGCGCTGTCCGGCGTGGTCAACACCGACGGCTCCACCTCCATGGAGAAGGTGGTCAAGGTCCTGTCCGAGTCCTTCATGCAGGACAACGGCGGCGTCACCATCAACTACAACGGCTCCGGTTCCGGCACCGGCATCCAGTCCGCCATCGACGGCACCTGCGATCTGGGCCTGTCCTCCCGTGAGCTGAAGGACGAAGAGGCCGCCAACGGCGCCGTGGCCCATGTGGTGGCCCTGGACGGCGTGGCCATCGTGGTCAACCCCGCCAACACCGTGGCCGACCTGACGGTGGAGCAGATCGCCAAGATCTACACCGGCGAGATCGCCGACTGGTCCGAGCTGGGCGGCGCGGCCGGCCCCATCGCGGTCATCGGTCGTGAGGCCGGCTCCGGTACCCGCGGCGCCTTTGAGGAGATCGTGGGCGTGACGGATGCCTGCAAGTACACCAACGAGTACTCCTCCACCGGCGATGTCATCGGCAACGTGGCCTCCAACCCCAACGCCATCGGCTACGCCTCCCTGTCCGCTCTGAACGACACCGTCAAGGCGGTGAACGTGGGGGGCGTGGAGTGCACCGAGGCCACGGTCCAGGACGGCACCTACGCCATCCAGCGCCCCTTCCTCATCGTCACCAAGGACGGCGCCCAGCTCTCCGACGCGGCCCAGGCCTTCCTGGACTACGCTATGAGCGGCGATGTGGCCGAACTGATCGTGAAGGCCGGCGCGGTGCCCCCCGCGACGTAAACAAGCGCAATCGAAACGGATACTCAAGGCGCGCGCCGGCCCGGTGCGTGTCTTGGGTTTCCGCCCTATCAAAGAGATTCCAGAGTGGAATGGAAAGGTTGATCCCGTTGAAACTGACTCGTCGCATGAGCCCTGCGGAGACGGCCATGCACACCCTCTTTTTTGTCTGCGGCTTCATCGCGGTGGCCTTTGTGCTGCTGATCACGGTCTATCTGATCCTCTCCGGGCTGCCCGCCATCCGGGAAATCGGCCTGGTGGATTTCCTGTTTGGCAAGACGTGGGATTCCACCAACAAGACCGACCCGCAGTTCGGCATCCTACCCTTCATCCTCACCTCCATCTACGGCACGGCCGGGGCCATTCTCATCGGAGTGCCCATCGGCTTTATGACGGCGGTGTTTTTGGCGAAGGTGGCGCCCCCCAAGGTGGCGGCGGTGGTCCGCCCGGCGGTGGACCTGCTGGCGGGCATCCCCTCCCTGGTCTACGGCCTGGTGGGCATGGTGGTGCTGCTGCCCGCCATTCGCAACCTGTTCGGCCTGCCCGCCGGCGACAGCCTGCTGGCCGCCATCATCGTGCTGGCCGTGATGATCCTGCCCTCCATCATCTCGGTGTCCGAGACCGCCCTCAAGGCGGTGCCCAGGGAGTATGAGGAGGCATCCCTGGCCCTGGGCGCCACCGAGATCGAGACCTATTTCCGGGTCTCCGTCCCGGCGGCCAAAAGCGGCATCGCCGCCTCGGTGGTGCTGGGCATCGGCCGGGCCATCGGCGAGGCCATGGCCATCCTGATGGTGGCGGGCAACGTGGCCAATATGCCCTCTTTGCTCAAAAGCGTCAAGTTTCTCACCACCGCCGTGGCCAGCGAGATGTCCTATTCCTCCGGCCTGCAGCGGCAGGCCCTGTTTTCCATCGGCCTGGTGCTGTTCCTGTTCATCATGCTCATCAATATCCTGCTCAATCTGGTCTTAAAACGGGAGAAGGAGGGGTAAGCTATGGACGAAGTCAAGGAAGGCGTCAGGCCCAAAACTGCCGAACGGAGGGATACCGTGAAAGAGCAACATCCCCTCTCTCTCAGCCGCCGGGTCTATGACCGGACCCTCCGGGGGCTGCTGTACCTGTGCGCGGGGCTGACCTGCGCCCTGCTGCTGTTTTTGATCGGCTACATCTTTTACCGGGGCCTGCCCCACATCACCTGGGAGCTGGTCTCCACCCAGGAGAGCATCCTCAACGACACCACCGGCATCCTGCCCAGCATTTTGAACACGGTGTACGTGGTGGTGGTGACCATGCTGGTGGTGCTGCCGCTGGGCGTGGGGGCGGCGGTCTACCTGACGGAGTACGCCTCCAACCGCCGGCTGGTCGCGGCCATCGAGTTTGCCACCGAGACCCTGGCGGGCATCCCCTCCATCATCTATGCCATGGTGGGGGTGCTGATCTTCAGTCAGTTTATGAGCCTGGGCAAGACTCTGCTGGCGGCCTCCCTGACTCTGGTCATCCTGACTCTGCCCACCATTATCCGCACCACACAGGAGTCGCTCAAGACGGTGCCCCAGTCCTACCGGGAGGGTTCGCTGGGCCTGGGCTCGGGCAAGTGGCACATGATCCGCACCGTGGTGCTGCCCAACTCCATCGACGGCATCGTCACCGGCTGCATCCTGGCGGTGGGGCGCATCGTGGGGGAGTCGGCGGTGCTGATGTTCACCGCCGGCATGTCCACCACGCTCAACCGCTTTTTCGTCTGGAACGGCGACTTGGGCGCCAGCCTGGCCCAGACCTGGCTGGGCCTGACCCAGAGCTCCGGCGCCACCCTCACCGTGGCCCTGTACGTCTTTGCCAAGGAGCGGGCCCAGTTTGACATCGCCTTTGCCATCGGGGCCATCCTGATGATCATCACTCTGCTCATCAACCTGTGCGCCAAGCTGGTGGGCAAAAAGCTCAAAAAGTAAGAAGGAGCGGCAGCTATGAACCAGACTCCCATCCTCTCCGCCAAGGACCTGGACCTCTTTTACGGAGAGAACCAGGCGTTGAAATCGGTGAATATGGATATCCCGGAAAAGCAGGTCACCGCCCTGATCGGCCCCTCGGGCTGCGGCAAGTCCACCTTTTTGAAGACCCTGGACCGGATGAACGACCTGGTGCCCGGCGTGACGATCCGGGGCCGGGTGGAGTACCGGGGCAGGAACATCTACGCCCCGGACGTGGACGTGACCTGGATCCGCCGTCAGATCGGCATGGTGTTCCAGAAGCCCAATCCTTTCCCCATGTCCATTTACGACAACATCGCCTACGGCCCCCGGACCCACGGCATCAAGAGCAAGGCCAAGCTGGATGAGATCGTGGAAAAATCGCTGCGGGGGGCGGCCATCTGGGACGAGGTAAAGGACCGGCTGAAGAAGTCGGCGCTGGGCCTGTCCGGCGGCCAGCAGCAGCGCATCTGCATCGCCCGAGCTCTGGCGGTGGAGCCGGACGTTCTGCTGATGGACGAGGCCACCTCGGCCCTGGACCCAATTTCTACGTCAAAGATTGAAGATTTGATTGCAGATTTGAAAAATTCCTATACAATAGTGATTGTGACCCACAACATGCAGCAGGCCACCCGCATCTCGGACAAGTGCGCCTTCTTCCTGCTGGGCGAGCTCATTGAGTATGGGGATACCACCCAGATCTTCTCCGTGCCCCGGGACAAGCGGACGGAGGATTACATCACCGGCCGGTTTGGTTAAAGGAGGGTCACCATGCGCAAGACATTTGACGCGGAGCTGCTGGAGCTCAACGAGGAGCTGACGGCCATGGCCCGTCAGGCCCAGGACGCCATCGACGTGGTCACGGAGAGCCTGTCCACCGACGACGAGCAGACGGCCAAGGCGGCCATCGACATGACGGCCTCCCTGGACCAGATGGAGCGGGACATTGAGAACCGCTGCCTGAACCTGCTGCTGCGGCAGCAGCCGGTGGCCCGGGACCTGCGGGCCATCTCGGCGGCCATGAAGATGGTCACCGACCTGCAGCGCATCGGGGACCAGGCGGCCAACATCGCGGAGATCTCCCTGCTGCTGAGCAATCACGGGGAGGTGAAGGTGCCTCAGGACATCGGGGTCATGGCCTGCAAGGCAGGACTGATGGTCCGCCAGGCCATTTCGGCCTATACCGGCCGGGACGTGGAGACGGCCCACGCGGTGATCAACCTGGACGACGAGGTGGACGATCTGTTCCGGCAGGTGAAGGGCGAGCTCATCGACCAGGTGGCGGCCAACCGGGACGAGGCCGACCTGTCCATCGACTTCATCATCATCGCCAAGTACCTGGAGCGCATCGCGGACCACGCGGTGAACATCGCCCAGTGGGCGATCTTCTGCGTGACGGGCCAGCTCTGAGGCCGCACCCCCAGCGCATTGCGTGTCCCCCGGGGCTTCCCCGGGGGATAAAGCCATATGGAAAGGAAGATGCCGCGTGCCGGACCTGATTACGATCATCGAGGATGACGAGAGCATCCGCGAAATGCTCCGCTATTATTTTCACTCGGTGGGGTACGGAGTGGAGGACTTTGAATCCGGGGAGGACTACTTTCAGGCGGTCCACGACGTGCAGCCCGACCTCTACATCCTGGACATCATGCTGCCGGGGATGGACGGGCTGGAGATTCTGCGCCGTCTGCGGGGGGCGCCGGATACGGCCCATATTCCCGTCATCATGCTCACCGCCCGCACCGCCGAGCTGGACCGGGTGAAGGGCTTGGAGCAGGGGGCGGACGACTATGTGGTGAAGCCCTTCGGCATCATGGAGCTCCAGGCCCGGGTGAAGGCGGTGCTCCGCCGGACGGGTCGGCCCCAGACCCCGGCCATTCTGAAGTGCGACGGGCTGGAGATCGACCCCGCCGCCCGGGAGGTCCGCCGGGACGGCATTCCGGTGGAGCTGACCTATAAGGAATTTGAGCTTTTGAAGCTCTTGTGTGAGAACCGGGGGACCGTCCTGACCCGGGACGACATCCTCCACGCCGTCTGGGACTACGATTTTGCCGGGGAGACCCGCACCGTGGACATGCACGTCAAGACCCTGCGCCAGAAGCTGGGCGAGGGGTACATACAGACGGTCCGCGGCGTGGGCTATAAGATGCCGTAAGGGGGAGCCGCCATGAAAAAACGCCTGACCACCTACATTTTTCTGATCGCCGCCCTGGGCATCGCCCTGTCCAGCGTGTTCGGCGTGTGGGCGTACCGGAACCGGGAGCTGACCGCCGCCCGCCAGACGCTGGTGGAGCTGCTGAACCTGATGGACGCCCAGAGCTACTATACCGACGCGGCGGCCTGGTCGGCCCAGTTTGCCGTGGCGGCGCCGGATAAGCGCCTGACCATCATCGCCCCGGACGGCTCGGTGCTGTCCGACACCTGGGGGGAGGTGACCGCCAGCCACGCCGACCGGCCGGAGTTCCAGGACGCGCTGGCGAAGGGGAGCGGGGAGGCCATCCGGCCCTCGGACACCACCCGCACCACCATGCTCTATGAGGCCCGCCGCTTCACCGACGGCAACATCGGCCGGGTTTCCATGCCCATCTCGTCGGTGAACGCCCTGGTGCTCCAGGGAGTGGCGGGCTTTTTGGCGGCGGCGGCGGTGGCCCTGGTCCTCACCCTGCTGCTGGCCCGCAAGCTGGCCATCAGTACGGCGCAGCCCCTGGAATTGAAGCAGGAGGAGCTCGATCAGGAGGGGGAGAAGCTCCAGACCGTCCGCTCGGAGTTTGCCGCCAATGTCTCTCATGAGCTCAAGACCCCCCTGACCAGTATCAAGGGCTTTACCGACATGCTCTCCTCCGGCATGGTGAAGGACCCGGAGGACCAGAAGCGGTTCATCACCATGATCGGCGTGGAGGTGGACCGGCTGGTGGAGCTGATCAACGACGTGCTCAAGCTGTCTGAGCTGGAGTCGGTGGCAATGCCCCAGCCGGACGACCGGGCGTCGGTGCTGGCCGTGGCGGGGGAGGCCCGGGAGTTTTTGAAGCCCATGGCCGAGCGGGCGGGGGTGACGGTGTCCCTGGCCGGGGTGGAGACCCAGGTGGCCATGGCGCCCGGCCGCCTGCGGGAGCTGCTGACCAACCTGATGGAGAACGGCATCAAGTACAACGAGCCCGGCGGCCGGGTGGACGTAGGGGTCCGCCAGACCGACGGCAGGGTATTCATCACCGTGGCGGACACCGGTATCGGCATCCCCAAGGAGGCCCAGGAGCGGGTGTTCGAGCGGTTTTATCGGGTGGATAAGGGCCGCGCCCGCAAGACGGGGGGGACCGGTCTGGGGCTGGCCATCGTCAAGCACATCACCCAGCTCTACGGCGGCGCCGTCACCCTGGAGAGCGAACCCGGTCAGGGCACCACCCTGACGCTGGAGTTCCCCGCCGTAAAGTGAAAACAGAAAAGGGAACCCCGCGGCCGTTCTTCCGAATGGCCGCGGGGTTTTTGCCTCTCGCGTCCCCTCCGAGTGCTCCGGAGGCGTTAAATCACTTTTTTGGAATCGTTCAGGATGAAAGAGCCCTCGAATTCGGCGTCGCAGGCCTTTGCGATGGCGGCCAGCTCTTTTTCCGAAAAGTTGTCCCGCCGAAGTTTGGCACTGATATTCTGGCCGGTGGTGGGCGGCTCCAGCCGTTTCCCCAGCTCGGTCATGCTGATGTCTCTGGCGGCCAGCAGCATACGCACTTTCATGGCCATACTCATGGGGGCACCACTCCTTTTTTCAACTATTATATTTCAAAAATAAATTCTAGCAACTCAAAAATACGCGAAAGAGTTAATTTTACCTTGACATATACAACCATAAAGTTTAAAATAGAAAATAATAAATTTTGGATTAAAAACAACAGGTATATTATGAACAATTCATAAATTTTTATAAGGGGGAAGAGCCGTGGGTTACAATGAGGACATGTTAAAACGCACAGAGCTGAAGTATCTGGGGGAGTACCTGATGAGCGGGGGCGCGCCGGGACCGGAGGCCCTGTCCCGCAGCGAGACGGAAAAACAGCTTTTGGACCGCGCCTATGGCCGCCTGGAGGCCAGCCTGGCCGGCCTGGGGGAGCCGGCCGCCGAACCCATCCGCCGGGCCGCCGGGGCTCTGGGCGCCGACCACCAGCGGGTGGGCTTTTGTTCCGGCCTCCGGGTGGGGGCCCGTCTGATGCGCAGTCTGATGGACAGTACCGGAATCGTCTATTAGAGGAAATGGCCGGAGCGGAAAATTTTCCGCTCCGGCTATATTTTTTCCCTTCCTTGCCATACTAAGCCCATCAAGGAAAAAGCAGGGGAATGCCATGGAAACCTTTTGGATCAAGCCCAAGCTCTATTTTGGCCCCGAGCCGCTGGAGGCCCTGTCGGCTCTGGCGGGGAAGCGGGTGCTCATCGTCACCGACGCTTTTCTGGCCTCCTCCGGCCTGCTGGACCGGGTGAAGGCCAGGCTCACCGGCGAGGTGTCGGTGTTCGACCGGGTGGAGCCCGACCCCTCCCTGCGCCTGGTGGCGGAGGGGGTGCGGGCCGTGCGGACCTTCCGGCCCGAGGCGGTGGTGGCCTTCGGCGGCGGCTCCCCCATGGACTGCGCCAAGGCCATGTGCTGGTTTTCCGGCGACCGGGACCTGCCGCTCTACTGTATCCCCACCACCGCGGGCACCGGCAGCGAGGTCACCTCCTTCGCGGTCCTTACCGACACCGACCAGGGGGTGAAATACCCGCTGGTGGAGGACGGCCTTCTGCCGGAGGGGGCCATTTTGGAGCCCGCCTTCCTGGACGGGGTGCCCCCCAAGGTGACCGCCGACACCGGCATGGACGTGCTCACCCACGCCGCCGAGGCCGCCGCCGCCGTGGGGGCCAATCCCTTCACCGACGCCCTGGCCGAGTCGGCCTTCGCTCTGGCCTGGCGGGCCCTCCCCAGGGCTTACCAGGGGGACCGGGCGGCCAAGGCGGAGATGCTCTACGCCTCCTGTATGGCGGGGGTGGCCTTCAACGCCGCCGGGCTGGGGGTCTGCCACTCCATGGCCCACGCCCTGGGGGGCCGCTTTCACGTGGCCCACGGCCGGCTCAACGCTCTGCTGCTGCCCCAGGTCGTCGCCTTCAACGCCGCCGACGCCCGGGCGGCGGAGAAATACGCCCGCCTGGCCCGCCGGTGCGGCCTGGCCGCCAACCCACGGGCTCTGTCCGCCGCTCTGGTCCGCCTGCGCACCGGCCTGGGTATCCCCGCCCGGCTGGACCTGCCCCCGGCGGAGCTGAAGGCCGCCCTGCCCGCCCTGTCCGCCGCCGCCCTGTCCGATGTGTGCCTGCCCGGCAACCCCAGGCCGGTCGCCGCGGCCGACGTGGAGGCCATGATGGAGGCGCTGGTATGACGGAGACGCTGAAATCCGTGGGTATTGATATAGGAACAAGTACGACTCAACTGGTGGTCTCCGACCTGACCCTGGAGAACCGGGCCAACCCCTTCTCGGTGCCCCGCATCGCCATCACGGACAAGGAGATCGTCTACCGCAGCGGCATCCACTTTACCCCCCTGCTGTCCGACACGGTCATCGACGCCCGGGGCGTCCGGGACATCGTGGCGGAGGAGTACCGCCGGGCGGGGCTCCGGAGGGACCAGGTCCAGACCGGGGCGGTCATCATCACCGGCGAGACCGCCCGGAAGGAGAACGCCCGGGAGGTCCTCGCCGCGCTCTCGGAATTTGCCGGGGACTTCGTGGTGGCTACCGCCGGCCCCGACCTGGAGTCCATCCTGGCCGCCCGGGGGGCCGGGGCGGATGAATACTCAAAGGAGAATCATACCCAGGTATTACACTATGACATCGGCGGCGGCACCTCCAACCTGGCCCTGTACAACCGTGGACGGCTGTGTGCAACCTCGTGTCTCGATATCGGCGGAAGATTGGTAAAAATCGAGCCGAAAACAGAAAAAATCACCTATCTTTCCCCCAAACTGGAGGGGCGTTTTCCCGGAGTTGTACGGGGCGCGGAGGCCTCTTCGGCCCTTTTGGCCCCCGTGGCGGAGGAGATGACGGCCGCCCTTTTGCAGGCGGCGGGGCTGGAGCCCCCCGGACCTCTGCTGGAATTCTACACCACCGCCGGGGTGTCCCCCATGCGGGCCCGGGGCGCGGCGCTCTCCTTCTCCGGCGGCGTGGCCGACTGCCTGTTTTCGCCTCCGGCGGACGAGCTGGCCTACGGCGACATGGGGCCCCTGCTGGGGCAAACCATCCGCAAGGCTCTGCAGGCCAAGGGCGTGGCCCCCATCCAGGGGGCGGAGACCATCCGGGCCACGGTGGTGGGAGCGGGGGCCCACTCCATGGAGGTGTCCGGCTCCACCATCTTCTACCGCGGGGTGGAGTTCCCGCTGAAAAACCTGCCGGTTCTCCGGCTGGAGCCGGAGGAGGAGCGGGGGGATCTGGCCGCCGCCATCCGCTCCAAGCTGGGCTGGTACGCCGACGAGGGGGGGCTCACGCAGGTGGCCCTGGCCTTTGCCGGGGAGAACTCCCCGCCCTACCGCCGGGTGCAGGAGCTGGCCGAGCACATCCAAAAAGGGCTGGAACCCCTTCTGGACCAAGGCTTTTTTCCCGTCGTGGCGGTGGAGGCCGACCTGGCCAAGGTGCTGGGCCAGGCCCTGGCCCCCCGGCTGCCGGGCCCCCTGCTGTGCCTGGACGGCGTCGGTGTGAGCAACGGAGATTACATCGACATCGGCGCCCCCGTGGCCGGGGGGACCGTCCTGCCGGTGGTGGTCAAGACCTTAGCCTTTGAAAAGAAGTAAAAACTGGAGGAGCTGACACAATTGATCTTAAAAACCAAGCTGCTGGGCCACGTCTATGACTTCAAGTCGGTCCGTGAGGTCATGGCCAAGGCCAATGAGGAGAAGTCGGGCGACCGGCTGGCGGGCATCGCCGCCGAGAACGCCGAGGAGCGGGTGGCCGCCAAGGTGGTGCTGGCCAACCTGACCCTGGCCGACCTGCGCAATTCCCCCGCCGTCCCCTACGAGACCGACGAGGTCACCCGCATCATCCAGGACGACGTGAACGAGAAAATTTATGGAGAAATCAAGAACTGGTCGGTGTCCGAGCTGCGGGAGTGGATTCTGGACGAAAAGCACGACGGGGCCGCCATCCGGCGCATCTCCCGGGGCCTCACCAGCGAGATGGTGGCCGCCGTGGCCAAGCTGATGAGCAACCTGGACCTCATCTACGCCGCCAAAAAGATCCGGGTCACCGCCACCTGCAACACCACCATCGGCGAGCCCGGTACCCTGTCCGCCCGGCTCCAGCCCAACCACCCCACCGACGACCCGGACGGCATCATGGCCTCCCTGCTCGAGGGCCTCTCCTTCGGCATCGGGGACGCGGTGCTGGGCCTGAACCCGGTGGACGACAGCGTGGAGAGCGTCACCCGGGTGCTGGAGCGCTTCCACGACATCAAGACCCGCTGGGCCATCCCCACCCAGACCTGCGTGCTGGCCCACGTCACCACCCAGATGGAGTGCATCCGCAAGGGGGCCCCCGCCGACCTCATCTTCCAGTCCATCGCCGGATCGCAGAAGGGCAACGAGGCCTTTGGCTTCACCGCCGAGACCCTCGCCGAGGCCCGGGACCTGGCGCTCCGGGAGGGCACCGCCACTGGCCCCAACGTGCTGTATTTTGAGACCGGCCAGGGCTCCGAGCTCTCCTCCGAGGCCCACAACGACTGGGACCAGGTGACCATGGAGGCCCGGTGCTACGGCTTTGCCAAGCGGTATCAGCCCTTCCTGGTGAACACGGTGGTGGGCTTCATCGGGCCGGAGTATCTTTACAACTCCAAGCAGGTCATCCGGGCGGGCCTGGAGGACCACTTCATGGGCAAGCTCACCGGCATCCCCATGGGGTGCGACGCCTGCTACACCAACCACATGAAGTCCGACCAGTCCGACATCGAGGACCTGGCCGTCCTGCTGACCACCGCCGGGTGCAACTACTTCATGGGCATCCCCCACGGCGACGACGTGATGCTCAACTACCAGACCACCGGGTATCACGAGACGGCGGCCCTGCGGGAGCTGTTCGGGCTCACCGCCATCAAGCCCTTCCAGCAGTGGCTGGAGCAGATGGGCTTTGTGGAGAACGGAGCCCTCACCGCTCTGGCGGGAGACGGCTCGATCTTACTGGCGTAAAGGAGGTTTCACACGTTGAATGAAACAGAACTGCGGGCCCTGGTGGAGCGCATGGTGGCCGACCTGATGGGTCAGGCCCCCACGCCCCAGGTCAAGGCCGCCGATTACAAGCCCCTGGAGGACGCTCCGGCCGCCGGGACCGGGGAGAGCCTCCCCGACATCACCGAGGTGGACCTGCGGAAGCTCTATCTGGTGGAGCACCCCCAGAACGGCCCCGCCTTCCTGGACCTAAAGGCCAAGACCCCCGCCCGGCTGGGCTTCGGCCGGGCCGGAGCCCGGTACAAAACCGAGACCATGCTGCGCATGCGGGCCGACCACGCCGCCGCCCAGGACTCGGTGTTCTCCCTGGTGGACGAGGACTTCGTCCAGCGCAACCGCTACGTCTTCGTCCAGACCCTGTGCAAGGACAAGGACGAATACCTGACCCGGCCCGACAAGGGCCGCCGGTTCGACGAGGCCAACCAGGACGTCATCCAAAAGACCCTGGGCCAGAACCCCAAGGTGGCTCTGGTGGTGGGGGACGGGCTGTCCTCCGCCGCCATCGAGGCCAACGCCGCCGACTGCCTGGAGGCCATCCGGGCGGGCCTGAAGACCTTCGGCATCGACCCCGGACCCGCCCTCTTCGTCAAATACTGCCGGGTGGGAGCCTCCGACCACATCGGGGAGCTCACCGGCGCCCAGGTGGTCTGCATGCTGGTGGGCGAGCGGCCGGGCCTGGTCACCGCCGAGAGCATGTCCGCCTATCTCACCTACGCCGCGCGCATCGGAGTGCCCGAGTCCCAGCGGACGGTCATCTCCAACATCCACCGGCAGGGCACCACCGCCGTGGAGGCCGGGGCCCACATCGCCGAACTCATCCACACCATGCTGGAGAAAAAAGCCTCCGGCGTGGCGCTGGCGCAGATGGAAAGGGGGAGGGGCGCATGACGGGAGATCTCTTGAAATGCAATGTGCTGGCCACCCACACCATCGCTAACGTGTCCGAGACCCTGGCCAGGAAGCTGGAGCTGCCGGAGCGCTACCGCTCCATCGGCATCCTCACCGCCGACAGCGACGACGTCACCTACTGCGCCCTGGACGAGGCCACCAAGGCCGCCGCCGTGGAGGTGGTCTACGGCCGGAGCCTCTACGCCGGGGCGGCCAACGCCAACACCAAGCTGGCCGGCGAGGTCATCGGCATCCTGGCCGGACCCAACCCGGCGGAGGTCAGCTCCGGCCTGCGGGCGGCGGTGGAATTCATGGACAGCGGCGTGGGCTTCCGCTCCGCCAACGAGGACGATTCCATCGTCTACTTCGCCCACACCGTGTCCCGCACGGGCACCTACCTGTCCAAGACCTCCGGTGTGCGGGAGGGGGAGGCCCTGGCCTACCTCATCGCCCCGCCCCTGGAGGCGGTGGTGGGCCTGGACGAGGCCATGAAGGCCGCCGACGTGGAGCTTGTGGCCCTCTTCGAGCCACCCAGCGAGACCAACTTCGGCGGCGGGCTCCTCACCGGGACCCAAAGCGCCTGCAAGGCCGCCTGCGAGGCGTTTGCCGAGGCGGTCAAAGCGGTGGCGGCCCGGCCCCGCGAAGTATGAGAAAGGAGACGGAGCATTTGGACAAGGATCTGCGCTCCATCCAGGAGGTCCGGGACCTGCTGAAGCAAGCCCGGGAGGCCCAGCGCATCCTGGCAGGTATGACACAGGAGCAATTAGACAAAATAACAGCGGCCGTCTCCGCCGCCGCCGCCGAACAGGCCCGAAGGCTGGCCGACATGGCGGTGGAGGAGACCGGCTTCGGCATCAAGGCGGACAAGGAGCTCAAAAACCGCTTTGCCGCCCTCACCCTCTATGACGCCATCAAGGACGAGAAGACCCACGGCATCCTGGCCCGGGACCATGTGAAAAAGACCATCGACATCGGCGTGCCCACGGGCGTGGTGGCCGGGCTGGTGCCCTCCACCAACCCCACCTCCACCGTCATCTACAAGACCATGATCTGCATGAAAGCGGGCAACCCCATCGTCTTTTCCCCCCATCCCAGCGCTGTGAACTGCATTCTGGAGACGGTGAACGTGGTGCGCAGGGCGGCGGAGGCCGCCGGAGCCCCCGCCGGGGCCGTGGGGTGCATCTCCACCCCCACCCTGGAGGCCACCAACGAGCTGATGCGCCACGACAACACCCGGCTCATCCTGGCCACCGGCGGCGGGGCCATGGTCAAGGCGGCCTATTCCTCCGGAACCCCAGCCATCGGCGTGGGCGCTGGCAACGGCCCGGCCTATATCCACCGCACCGCCGACGTGCGCTTGGCGGTCAAGCGCATCCTGGACTCCAAGACCTTCGACAACGGCACCATCTGCGCCAGCGAGCAGTCCGTCATCGTGGCCCGGGAGATGGAGAGCGCCGTCACCGCCGAGCTGAAAACCCAGGGGGCCTATCTCCTCAGCGACGAGGAGCACGCCCGCCTGTCCCAGTTCATCCTGCGCTCCAACGGCACCATGAACCCCGCCATCGTGGGCAAAAGCGTGGAGACCGTGGCCAAGCTGGCCGGGCTCACCCATGTGCCCGCCTCCGCCCGGGTCCTGGTGGCCCGGGAGACCGGCGTGGGCCGGGGCTACCCCTACTCCAACGAGAAGCTGGGCCTCATCCTGGCCTACTACGTGGAGCCCGACGAGGAATCCGTCCTCCGCCGCTGCGTGGAGATCCTGGAGTGGGAGGGGGCGGGGCATACCTTCTCCATCCACGCCCAGGACGAGAGCGTGGTCAAGCGCTTCGCCGCCGCCGTCCCCGCCAGCCGGGTGCTGGTGAACACCCCCGCCGCCCTGGGCGGCATCGGGGCCAGCACCTGTCTGTTCCCCGCCCTCACCCTGGGCTGCGGCGCGGTGGGCGGCTCCTCCAGCTCCAACAACATTGGTCCCCTGGACCTCATCAACATCAAGCGGGTGGCCTGGGGCGTCCGGGAGCTGGAGGACATCCGGGCCGGGAACGCCTCTTCCCCCTGGGAGAACACCGCTCCGGGCGGCTGGCAGGTGGATGCGGGCACCCTGGATGAGCTGGTCCGGCAGATCATGAGGAGGCTGAACGTATGAGCGAGGTCAACGCCGACGGCGTCCTGCTGAATCCCCATGAGGCCCTCCTGCAGGAGGTGCAGGCCCTGTCCAACTCCCTAATGGCCGAAAAGCCGGAGGGGATGGAGGACGACAAGGAGCACACCGTCTACGCCGCCAACGGCGAGCCGGCTGGGACCGTGGGGGGCATCCCCCACATGCCCACGGCCATGGCGGCGCCGCCCGGCGGGCATAAGGGCGCCGGGTCGGGCATGAACGCGGGCGCGCCGGAGCCCAAAAGAAAGGCCAAGGCCCCGGCTGCGGCCGCCGGCCGAACCAAAAAGACCGAGGCCCCCGCCCCAAAAGCAGAAGGGGAGCGGCGGGCGGACAACGATATGAGGAGGAGTACAAAAATGGCAAACACAAACGCGCTGGGCATGGTGGAGACGAGAGGACTGGTGGGGGCCATCGAGGCCGCCGACGCCATGGTCAAGGCCGCCAACGTCCAGTTGGTAGGCAAGGAGCAGGTGGGCGGCGGCCTGGTCACCGTCATGGTCCGGGGCGACGTGGGGGCCGTCAAGGCCGCCACCGACGCCGGAGCCGCCGCCGCCGAGAAGGTGGGCGAGCTCATCTCCGTACACGTCATCCCCCGGCCCCACGCCGAGGTGGACGGCATCCTGCCCCACCGCAGCGGCGAGTACAATCAGGGATAAGCCATGGCCCTGCTGACGGAAGAGGTCGTCCGGCAGATGTCCAACGGCGGGACCCGGGGCCCCGTGGTGGTCTCCCGGGACGACGTGCTGACCCCCTCCGCCCGGAGCTGGCTCCGGGAGCACCGGGTGGAGGTGGTCTATCCCCAGGGGCGGGCGGCGGAGGGCGAGACCTCCGCTCCCGCGGGGGATCGGGCCCGGTATCAGACCCTGTTCGGAGCCGCCCTGGACCACAAGCCGGAGCATATGACCCACCTCCGGGGCAACGTGCTGGTCTTCAAGGACCACCCCCGCATCGCGTTCCGGGGGTACATCGACCTGCTGGAGGCTGAGATCACTCTGGCCCAGCAGGCCGCCGCCCAGGAGGGATACCGGACCCTGTGCGGAGAGCTGGAGGAGGTGCTGGGCTTCGTCCGGCGCTTCATCCGCTTCGATGTGCTCTCCGAGCCGGTGGGGGAGGTGCGAGTGTGCTCCCTGGGGCCGGAGGAGCTGCGGGAGCAGTCCCACTACCCGGAAAAATACTTCGGCCAGCCCCACTTCCTGGTGCACTGGACCGACGGAGCCGCCATCCTGGCGGTGAACAAGCTGCGCACCGTGGTGCGGCAGACCGAGCTGGCGGCCTATAAGGCCTTCCGGGACGAGAACGGGGCGGTGACCCGGGAGGATATCCTGCTGGGGCTCAACCGGCTGTCCTCCCTGATGTGGATTATGATGATCAAATTAAAGGCGGGAAAGTATCCCAGAGAGAGCGGGTGAACAGATGCACAGCGTCAATACCGTGGGCATGGAGCGGCTGGCGGAGGAGATCGTCCGCCGGGTCACCATCGAAATCGAGGCCTCAGGCCGTCATGTCCATCTGTCCCGGGCGGATGTGGACGCGCTGTTCGGCGTGGGCTACCGGCTCAACCGGGTTAAGGACCTGAGCCAGCCCGGACAGTTCGCCTGCGCCGAGCGGGTGACCCTGACGGGCCCCAAGGGGAGCTTCCAGAACGTGGTCATCCTGGGCCCCGAGCGGGGCGAGAGCCAGGTGGAGCTGTCCCTCACCGACGCGGTGGCCCTGGGGGTGGCGCCCCCGGTGCGCATCTCCGGCGACATCCGGGACACCCCCGGCATCACCGTGCGCCACGGGGACCGAGAGCTGCGGCTCCAGCGGGGGCTCATCGTGGCCAAGCGCCACATCCACATGACCCCGGCGGACGCCGCCCTGTTCGGCGTGGCCGACAAGCAGAACGTCAGCTTCCGCACCTTCACCGCCCGGCCGCTGGTCTTCGGGGACACCGAGGTCCGGGTCAGCGACAAGTTTACCACCGTGGTCCACCTGGACTATGACGAGGCCAACGCCTGCGGCTTCCGAAAGGGCGACCGGGGGATGATCGTGAAATGACGGTGGAGGAGCGGGGCAGTGAGCTGGTCATCACCCGGCTGCCCGTGGAGCAGATGGGCATACTCGCCCTGGGCCTGGCCCTGGAGCGGGAGGAAAAACAGGTGCTGGAGGCCCTTCTCTCCGGCCGGAAGGTCCGGGTCCTGGAGTCCGGACTGGAGTACAAGCAGTACAAGAAGACGGCCCCCATGGGGGTCTTTCAGAAATTTGTGGCTCTGGAACGGGAGCTGCGGGAGATGGGCGTCTGTGTTATTAGGGACCGTCATTGGTAATGTGTGGTGCACCAAAAAGCTCCAGAGCCTCACCGGGCAGGCTTTCCTGCTGGTGGCTCCGGAGGGGCACCAGGGTCCGCCCCTGGTGTGCGCCGATCAGGCCGGGGCCGGGCCCGGCGACCAGGTGCTGGTGGTATCCGGCGGCGGGGCCCGGGTGGCCGCCGGAGCCCATGTGCCCGTGGACGCCGCCATCGTGGGGATCGTGGACCACGTGGAGCGGTAGCGGCCGCCCGCCGGCGCCGGGCGGGTTGGGCCCGCCCAAAAACCAAATCCAAAGGGGGCAATCCTTTGTCCGTCAATGAAATTATCGTCTATATCATGGTCCTCTTCATGGCCCTGGGAGCGGTGGACCGGATCATCGGCAACCGCTTCGGCCTGGGGGAAAAATTTGAAGAGGGCATCATCGCCATGGGGTCGCTGGCCCTGTCCATGATCGGCATCATCTGTCTGGCGCCGGTGCTGGCCGGGCTCCTGCGGCCGGTGGTGGTGCCCCTCTACTCCTTCCTGGGGGCCGACCCGGCCATGTTCGCCGGGACCATCCTGGCCAACGACATGGGGGGAGCGCCCCTAGCCAAGGAGCTTGCCCTCACCCCCGAGGCGGGCCAGTTCGGCGGCCTGATCGTGGGCTCCATGCTGGGGCCCACGGTGGTATTCACCATCCCCGTGGCCCTGGGCATCATCCGGCCGGAGGACCAAGAGTTCTTGGCAAGGGGCGTGCTGGCCGGGGTCATCACCATCCCCATCGGCGGCCTGGTGGGCGGCATCGCGGCGGGCTTCCCCCTGATGATGGTGTTGAAAAACCTGATCCCCATCGTCCTCATCGCCGTCCTCATCGCGTTGGGCCTGGCCTTTATTCCCAACGGAATGGTGAAGGGCTTCCAGGTCTTTGGCAGGTTCGTCATCATCGTCATCACCGTGGGCCTGGCCGCCGCCATCGTAGAGGCCCTCACCGGCATCACCCTCATCCCCGGCATGAACCCCATCGAGGAGGGCTATGCCACCGTGGGCGGCATCGCCATCGTGCTGGCGGGCGCCTTCCCGCTGGTCTTCGTCATCACCAAGGTGTTCCGGAAGCCCCTGATGAGGCTGGGCCATCTGCTGGGCATGAACGACATCGCCGCCGCCGGGCTGGTGGCCACTCTGGCCAACAACATCCCCATGTTCCAGATGATGGGCGACATGGACCGGCGGGGCAAGATCATCAACGTGGCCTTCGCCGTCTCCGCCGCCTTCGTATTCGGGGACCATCTGGGCTTTACCGCCGGATTCGACGCCGCCATGATCTTTCCCATGATCGTGGGCAAGCTGGTGGGCGGCGTCACCGCCGTAGCCGCGGCTATGCTGCTGACCCGAAAGGAGGCGGACCATGGCTGAACGGGACCGAGCTGCCATCGAGGAGCTGGTGCGGCGGGTGCTGCTGGAAAAGCTGGGCGGAAACGGGCCGCGGGTGAAGAAAGTGGAGGTGCCCCGGCTGGATGTGGCCGCGGAGCACCGCATGGACACCGGGAACCCGGCCGACCGGGTGTGGACCCGGGACCTGTTCACCCTGGAGGAGGCCCCCCGGCTGGGCTGCGGACTGATGGTCATGGAGCGGACCACTTTCCCCTGGACCCTGACCTACGACGAGATGGACTACGTCATCGAAGGGCGGCTGGACATCCTGGTGGACGGACAGACCGTCTCCGCCGGGCCGGGCGAGGTGCTGTATATCCCCAAGGACACCTCCATCCAGTTTTCGGTGCGGGACAAGGCCCGGTTCCTCTATTTCGTCTACCCGGCCAACTGGCAAAATTAAAAGCGCGAAGGGCCGGTCTCAGACCGGCCCTTTCCTTGCGTTTACGCATTTTTAAGGGAAAAATAAGAACCGTCGGAGGGCGGCTGTGGTACAATAAAGAAAAACCAACGGAAAGGAGGGCGCGCGATGCCGGTGCTGGGATGGGGAGTGCTGATTGCCGGGCTGCTGGCGGGCCTGATCGTCCTTCTGCTCTACCGGGTCCTGAACCAGCGGGACCAGGTCCATAAGCCCCACGAGACCATCTACGGCGTGGGCTTCAAAAGGGCCCTGCTGATCTACCAGCCCTCCAACCGGGGCGGCAACCGCCTGGCGGCCCAGACACTGGCCAAGGCGCTGGCTCAGGCCGGTTACACCGTCACGGTAAACCACCCCTCCCGGCGGCTGGAGTACGATCCCATGGGTTACGACCTGCTGATCTTCGGCGGGGCGGCCTATCTGGGAGGGCTGGCCCGCCCTCTTATTGAATATGCCTCCCGGCTGAAGTACACCGGCCGGCGGGTGCTGCTCTACGTGACCGGGGACATGGAACGCACCCCCGAGCTGGCCGCCTTCCGGCTGTGCGTGCCCGCGGGCAACCGGGTGCGCTCCATCAAGATCCGGCCCCGGGAGGGGAAAAAGCTGGCGGAATTCGCCACCCTGAAGGGCGCGTGGTGAGAGAAAAGAGGGACGGGCGGGCGGCTCGTCCTTTTTTTCGTGGGCGGAGTGTGGTAAAATACACCGTACATCACTGCAAAGGAGTAACCTATGGACGCCATCATACTGAGCCTGGCCCGGGAGCTGGGCCGCGAAGCCGTCCACGTGGAAAACGTGGTCAAGCTCATCGACGAGGGAAACACCATCCCCTTTATCGCCCGGTACCGCAAGGAGCTCCACGGTACCATGGACGACACCACCCTGCGCACGTTGGCCGACCGGCTGAACTACCTGCGCAATCTGGACAAGCGCCGGGAAGAGGTCAAGGCCGCCATCGAGGGACAGGGCAAGCTGACGGAGGAGCTCTCCGCCGCCATTGACGCCGCCGCCACCCTGGCGGAGGTGGAGGACCTGTACCGCCCCTACCGGCAGAAGCGGCGCACCCGGGCCACCGCCGCACGGGAAAAGGGGCTGGAGCCCCTGGCCCAGCTCCTCTTCGCCCAGGAGCGGGACTGCCCCGACCCGGAGAAGGCCGCCCAGGCTTACATCGACCCGGAAAAGGGGGTGGAGAGCGCCGAGCAGGCCCTGCAGGGGGCGGGCGACATCATCGCCGAGTGGATCTCCGACGACGCGGGCATCCGCAAGGCCCTGCGGGAGCTGTGGTGGCGGAAGGCGGACCTGGTCTCCTCCGCTGCCGGCAAGGAGCCGGAGGATTCGGTGTACCGGCTTTACTACCAGTTCCGTACCCCAGTGTGCCGGGCCATGGGCCACCAGGTGCTGGCCATCAACCGGGGGGAACGGGAGGAGCTCCTGAAGGCTGCGGTGGACATGGACCGGGAGACCGCCCTCATCGCCGTCCGCCGGGCGGTGCTGGTCCCCGGCGCCCCCTCCATGGCCTTTGTCCGCTCCGCCGCCGAGGACGCCTACGACCGGCTCATCGCCCCCAGCGTGGAGCGGGAGATCCGCAACACCCTCACCGAACACGCAAACGAGGGGGCCATCCGCAACTTCGGCCTAAACCTGAAGCCCCTGCTCATGCAGCCGCCGGTAAAGGGCAAGGTCACCATGGGCCTGGACCCCGGCTACCGCAACGGCTGCAAGGTGGCGGTGGTGGACGGCACCGGCAAGGTGCTGGATACGGCGGTGGTCTACCCCACCTTCAGCGAACGGAAAAAGCAGGAGGCCATCGACGTGCTGGCCCGGATGGCCCGGAAGCACGGCGTGGAGCACATCGCCATCGGCAACGGCACCGCCAGCCGGGAGACGGAGCAGATGACGGTGGAGCTCATCCGCAGTCTGGGGGGCGGGGTGTCCTACATGATCGTCAACGAGGCGGGGGCCAGCGTGTATTCCGCCTCCAAGCTGGCCGCCGAGGAGTTCCCCGACTACGACGTGAATCTGCGCTCTGCCGTGTCCATCGCGCGCAGGCTCCAGGACCCCCTGGCCGAGCTGGTGAAGATCGACCCCAAGGCCATCGGCGTGGGCCAGTACCAGCACGACATGCCCCAGGCCCGGCTGGACGAGACCCTCAACGGCGTGGTGGAGGACTGCGTCAACGCCGTGGGCGTGGATCTGAACACCGCCTCCGTCCCTCTGCTGACCCGGGTGTCGGGGCTCAACGCCGCCACCGCCAAAAACATCGTCAAATACCGGGAGGAGAACGGGGCCTTTACTACCCGCAGACAGGTTTTGAAGGTGCCCAAGCTGGGGCCCAAGGCCTTTGAGCAGGCGGCGGGCTTTCTGCGGGTGCCGGAGAGCAAAAACGTGCTGGACAACACCGCCGTCCACCCGGAGAGCTACGCCGCGGCGGAGGTGCTGCTGGAGCTGTGCGGCTGCGACCGGAAGGGGGTGAAGGCCGGGGCCATCGGGGATCTGCGGGAGCGGGTGGCCGCCTACGGCGAGGAGCGGGCCGCCGCGGCCTGCGGCGTGGGGGTGCCCACCCTGCGGGATCTGGTGACGGAGCTGCTGAAGCCCGGCCGGGACCCCCGGGACGAGCTGCCCAAGCCCATCCTCCGCACCGACGTGATGGAGATCAGAGACCTGAAGCCGGGCATGGAGCTTACCGGCACCGTGCGCAACGTCATCGACTTCGGGGTCTTTGTGGACGTCGGGGTCCATCAGGACGGCCTGGTCCACATCAGCCAGCTCTGCCAGCGGAGGGTCCGCCACCCCAGCGAGGTCTGCGCCGTGGGGGATGTGGTCACGGTGTGGGTGCTGGAGGTGGAGGAGAAGAAAAAGCGGATCTCACTGACGATGCGGAAGCCCAAGGAGGGATAGAAATGGTCCTGTCCTTTGAACAGGCGGGGGAGCTGCTGGACCGGATGGCCGAGGAGTTCCCACCGGAATTTTACGACGAGCTCAATGGGGGCATCTGCCTGCTGCCCGAGGCCAAGCACGATCCGGAGTTCCCGGAGGGGGAGCTCTACATCATGGGGGAATACCGCAACAGCGGTATGATGGGAAAGTTCATCAATCTGTACTACGGCTCCTTCGCCGCCCTGGCCCAGCAGGAGAACTGGCGGCAGGAGGACTGGGAGGAGGAGCTTTACAGCACGCTGGCCCATGAATTCACCCACCACATGGAGGGCCGGGCCGGAGAACGGGGCCTGGAGATCCAGGACGAAGCGTTCCTGGAGCAGTACCGGGAGGGAAGAGCACAAGACTGAAAAAACCGCCTTCGGCCGTTATTCGGCCGAAGGCGGTTCATCTTCTTTGAGATGCTCCAGAGCATATGAAATGCACTGGTTTGCGAGTTTATTAAAGGATACGCCTGTTTTCTCGCTCAACTCCATAAGCCGGTCAAAGAGTTCGGGCTTCATTCGGATCGTGCGGTTGATAGACGTAATCTTCTCCGGCGTTTTGTTAATCCGAAATTCGTCCATGTAATCATCCTTTGCAGTCAATTATGTAATTATAACTTGACTGCATAAAGTTTATAATGTACAATTTTGTAATCATAATGTGATTACAAAATGGGGGGATAGTATGGACGATGATAAGAGTGAGGTGCTCTACCGGAAGATGTATTTCGGGCTTTTCCGGGCGGTCACAGAGGCATTGGAGGCCATGGCACAGCAAAACTTCGGCGCGGCGGCGGACCGTCTGCGCCGGGGGCAGCGGGACGCGGAGGAAATTTTTATCGCGCGGGACGGGAAGGGCGGAGAGTGAAGACTCTCCGCCCTTCCCACATCCTAATTAGGGCGCGGACAGCCGGGCCCGCAGGCCGGAATAGCGCCGCTGCTGCCGGTCGTTGTGGACCATCTGGACCACCTTGCCCTCGTCCCCCACCACGATAAACAGCTCCCGGGCCCGGGTGATGGCCGTGTAGAGCACCCCCCGGGTCAGCAGCATGGGGGCTCCGTCACAGGCCGCCAGGATCACCGCCCGGTACTCGCTGCCCTGGGCCTTGTGGACGGTCATGGCGTAGGCGGGCTCCAGATCGCCCAGCAGGTCGGGGGTGTACGCCACGATCCGCCCCTCAAAGTCCACCGTGATCCGCTCATCCCGGGGGTCGATCCCGGTGATGCGGCCCACATCCCCGTTAAACACCCCCAGGCCCGAGCTCAGGCCGTCCGCCGCCTTCCACATCAGGTCGTAGTTGTTCCGCACCTGCATCACCCGGTCCCCCTGCCGGAAGAGAAAGGGGCCGAAGCGCCGCTCCGGCTTGTCCTCCGCCGGGGGATTCAGGGCCGCCTGGAGGGCGGCGTTGAGAGATTGGGTGCCGGTGGTGTGCTTGCGGGTGGGGGAGAGGACCTGGATCTGCTCCGCCGGTATGCCCATCTTTTCCGGCAGGCGGGTCCGGCACAGCTCCACAATGGTGTCCGCCGTCCGCTGGGGGTCCCGGCGACGAAGAAAGAAAAAGTCCTTTTTGTTGTTATACAGGTCGGGCACCTCGCCCCGGTTGACGCTGTGGGCGTTCATGACGATGGCGCTCTCGGCGGCCTGACGGAAGATCTCGGTCAGCCGCACCATGGGCACCCGCCCGCTGCGGATCAGATCGGACAGCAGGTTGCCCGGCCCCACCGAGGGGAGCTGGTCCGGGTCCCCCACCAGGATCAGGCGGCAGTCCCCTCGCAAGGCGGCCAGCAGGGCCCGCATCAGGGAGATATCCACCATGGAGGTCTCGTCCACGATGACGGCGTCGGCCCGGAGGGGATCGTCCTCGCAGTGGGAGAAGACCAACTGGCCGGTGTGGTCGTCGAACTGGGTCTCCAGCAGCCGGTGGATGGTCAGCGCCTCCACCCCGCAGGTCTCCCCCAGGCGCTTGGCCGCACGGCCGGTGGGGGCCGCCAGGGCGGTCTCCAGCCCCAGGGCGTCGAAGAGAGCCAGCACCCCCCGCAGGGAGGTGGTCTTGCCTGTGCCGGGGCCGCCGGTGAGCAGCATCACCTGGGACCGGGCGGCTAGATCCACCGCCTGCCGCTGCTGGGGAGCATAGGTGATGCCCTGCTCGGCCTCGATGCGCCCGATGAGTCCGTCCAGCCCCGCCGGGGGGAGCAGCTCGTGGGCGGCCATCTCGGCCAGGCGGAAGGCCACGTATTCCTCCGCCTCCTGCATGGGGGCCAGATAGCAGGCGTCCTCCCCGGCGATGGATTCCCGGACCACCTCGCCCCGTTCGACGAGCGTGGTCAGAGCGTCCTCCAGGGGCTCGGCGTCCTCCAGGCCGATGAGGGCCCCCGTGGCCCACAGCAGCTTGCGCCGGGGCAAAAAGGTGTGGCCGTTCATCAGGTTGTGGGACAGCTCGAACAGAAGCCCCGCCTCCAACCGCTGGGGGTCGTTCCCCTCCATGCCCAGGCGGAGGGCCAACTGGTCGGCGGCGGAAAAGCCCACCCCCAGCTCCTCGTCCACCAGCAAATAGGGGTTGTCCCGGAGCACCTCCAGAGCCTGGGCGCCGTAGCGGCGGTAGAGGGGCATCCCCAACTGGAGGGGCAGGCCGTTGGCCGACAGAAAGTCCAGCAGCCGCCGCATCCCCATCTGGAGCCGGAAGGACGCCCCAATCTCCAGGGCCCGCTTCCGGGTGATGCCCTTGATTTTGGTCAGCAATTCCGGCTGCTCCTCCAGCACCGTGAAAAGGTCGGCGCCGAACTCCTCCACCAGCCGCCGGGCGGTGGCGGCGCCCACCCCCTTGAGGATGCCGGAGGACAGGTACTCCAGCATGGCCTTCTCCCCGGCGGGGACCCGGCGCTCCACCGATTCGGCCTTGAACTGCTCCCCGTACGAGGCGTGGCGGCCCCAGGTGCCGGTGACGGTCAGTCCTTCGCCGGGCGCCACGCCGGGGATACACCCCACCACCGTCACCGGCTCCGGAGCGCCCACCTCCAGACGCAGGACGGTGTAGCCGTTTTCCTCGTTCTGGAAGATCACCGCGTCCACCGTCCCGTCGATGCTGTGCAGCGCCGGGGTCTCCTCCATATGTACTCGACCTCCCGTTCTGGGTTAGCCCTCCGTCAGCCGGTCGGGCAGCGCGGCCAGCGGGCACAGGAGCACCCCTGGTTCCCGGTCCGCCAGCAGCCGGGCCAGCCTGCGGCCCTCACTGTCCAGCCCGGCGTCGGCGATGACCAGGGTGAAGCGCTCCAGATGGCCCGCCCGGAGCCACAAAAGTCCCTTCACCGTCTGCTCCAGACCGGCTCCATCCCCCCGGGCAGGCACCACGGCATAGGCCGGGGCGGACCAGGACGCGGGGGAGAGCAGCCGCCCGAAGAGCAGCCAGCTCAGACAGAGCAGCCCGAAAACGGCCAGAAGGGACAGCAGAATTTCCACGATTGCTTGCAGCACAATACCCACCTCCGCGCCATTCTATGCGGAAAAGGGGGCGTTTGTTAAGGCATCACCGCACAATTCCCCACACACGTCTTGGCGGCCAATTTGCCCCACAAATGCGTTGCAAAACCTTGCAATACACAAAGTATTCCTGTGGTTTTGCGCCTTTTTGAGGCAGAAATTTTCGCTCCAATCTGCACGCGTTGAATTATGCGGCAATACCTTAAAAAAATGCCGCGATCACGCCGCCGGTGACCAGGGATACCAGAATCCCGGCGATGACCACGCCCAGGAAAATAGCGGGCACGGCGCTGCGCAGCCGCATATCCAAGAAGGCGGCCACCAGAGCTCCGGTCCAGGCCCCGGTGCCGGGCAGAGGAATGGCCACCAGGATGCAAAGCCCCAGGTACTTGTACCGAGTGACCATCCGGCCCTTCAGGTGGGCTTTGGTCTCCAGACGGGTCACCAGGCCGTCCAGGCGGCGGCTGCGCCTGCGCAGCCACTGGAAGATGCGGCGGATATAGACGATGATGAAGGGTACGGGGAGCATGTTGCCCAGCACGGCGGCCAGGTACACCGAGGGCAGGGCGCTGCGCCCCAGCATCCCCACGCCCACGGGAATGGCGCCCCGCAGCTCCACCACCGGGAGCATGGCGATGAGAAAGGTATAGAAAAGCTCGCCGGCGGGATTTTCCGTCAGCCACTGTGTAAAATCCAAGTGTGTCACCTCATCGGCAGAAAGGGTACCTTTATTCTACCATAAGCGGCGGGGGTATAACAGGAAGATTTCATAAAAATTTGGAGGAGGACCCAGCCCCTACAGCATGCGCTTGAGGTAGCGGCCGGTGTAGGAGGCGCTGCACTGGGCCACCTCCTCGGGGGTGCCGGTGCAGACGATGCCGCCGCCGCCGTCGCCGCCCTCGGGGCCCAGGTCGATAATATGATCCGCCGTCTTGATGACGTCCAGATTGTGCTCGATGACCACCACGCTGTTGCCCGCGTCCACCAGCTTCTGGAGCACCTCGATGAGCTTGTGGACGTCGGCGGTGTGCAGGCCGGTGGTGGGCTCGTCCAGGATATAGATGGTCTTGCCCGTGGAGCGTTTGGCCAGCTCGGTGGCCAGCTTGACCCGCTGGGCCTCGCCGCCGGACAGCTCGGTGGAGGGCTGACCCAGCTTGACGTAGCTCAGGCCCACCTCGTACAGGGTCTGGAGCTTGTTGTACAGCCTGGGCAGGTGCTCGAAGAACCCCAGGGCCTCCTCCACCGTCATCTCCAGCACCTCATAGATGTTCTTGCCCTTGTAGCGCACCTCCAGGGTCTCCCGGTTGTAGCGCTTGCCCTTGCAGACCTCGCAGGGCACATAGATATCGGGGAGGAAGTGCATCTCGATCTTAATGAGGCCGTCGCCGGCGCAGGCCTCGCACCGGCCGCCTCGGACGTTGAAGGAGAACCGGCCGGGCCCGTAGCCGCGGGCCTTGGCGTCGGCCGTGGTGGCGAACAGGTCCCGGATGTCGTTGAACAGCCCGGTGTAGGTGGCCGGGTTGGACCGGGGGGTGCGGCCGATGGGGGACTGGTCGATGTTGATGACCTTGTCCAAAAACTCCTCGCCCTCGATGGAGTCGTGCTTGCCCGGACGGACCTTGACCCGGTTCAGGTCGGCCCCCAGCCTTTTGTAGAGGATCTCGTTGATGAGGGAGGACTTGCCCGAGCCGGACACGCCGGTGACGCAGGTGAAGGTGCCTAGGGGAATGGAAACGTCCACGTGCCGCAGGTTGTTTTCCGCCGCCCCCCGGATGGTGAGCGTGTGGCCGTTGCCCGCCCGCCGCTGGGCAGGGACGGGAATCGTTTTGCGCCCGGACAGGTAGTCGCCGGTGATGGAGCCGGGGGTGTTCATGACCTCCTCGGCGGTGCCGCAGGCCACCACCTGTCCGCCGTGGACCCCGGCCCCGGGGCCGATGTCCACGATATAGTCGGCCTGGCGCATGGTGTCCTCGTCGTGCTCCACCACCAGAAGGGTGTTGCCCAGGTCCCGCAGGTGCTTGAGGGTGGCCAGCAGCTTGTCGTTGTCCCGCTGGTGCAGGCCGATGGAGGGCTCGTCCAAGATATACAGCACCCCCATCAGAGAGGAGCCGATCTGGGTAGCCAGGCGGATGCGCTGGCTCTCGCCGCCGGACAGGGAGGCGGCCGCCCGGTTCAGGGTCAGGTACTGTAGGCCCACCGACTGGAGAAAGCCCAGCCGGCTCTTGATCTCCTTCAAAATGCGCGCGGCGATGAGCATCTTCTGGGCAGAGAGCTCCAGCGCGTCCACGAAGGCCAGGGCCTCGGTCACCGGCTTCTGGCAGAACGCGTAGATGCTGATGCCCCCCACGGTGACCGCCAGGGCCTCCTTCCGCAGCCGTTTGCCGCCGCAGTCGGGACAGGGCCGCTCGGTCATGCACTCCTCCAGTTCCCGGCGCATCCCGTCGGACTGGGTCTCCCGGTAGCGGCGCTCCAGGTTGTTCACCACGCCCTCGAAGGCCTGGTACAGCGTCCCCTGGCCGTTGGCCCGGTCGTAGGTCAGCTTCAGCTTCTCCCCCTTGGTGCCGTACAGAATGACGTCCAGCACCTCCGGCGGCAGGTCCTTCACCGGGGTGTTCAGCTTGAATTTGTACTTCTGGGCCAGGGCCTCGAAATACATGCGGGAGATGGAGTCGGACTTGACGTTGTTCCAGCCCGAGGCGGTGATGGCCCCCTCCAGAATGGAGAGACCGGGGTTGGGGATGATGAGGGCCGGGTCCACCTTGAGCTGAGCCCCCAGGCCGGTGCAGGTGGGGCAGGCCCCAAAGGGGTTGTTGAAGGAGAACATCCGGGGGGAGAGCTCCTCGATGGAGATGCCGCAGTCCTCGCAGGCGTAGTTCTGGGAGAAGAGGATGTCCCGGTCCTCCCCCACGATGTTGACCACCACCAGGCCGCCGGACAGGTTGGCGGCGATCTCCACCGAGTCGGTGAGGCGGCGGGCCATGTCCTCCTTGATGACCAGGCGGTCCACCACCACCTCGATGTTATGCTTTTTATTCTTATCCAGCCGGATCTCCTCCGTCAGGTCGTAGATGGACCCGTCGGCCCGCACCCGGACGTAGCCGGACTTGCGGGCGTCCTCGAAGATCTTCAGGTGCTCGCCCTTCTTGCCCCGGATGACGGGGGCCATGACCTGGATGCGGGTGGCCGGGGGCAGGGCCATCACCTGGTCGATGATCTGGTCCACGGTCTGCTGCCGGATCTCCTTGCCGCACTTGGGACAGTGGGGAGTGCCCACCCGGGCCCACAGCAGGCGGAGGTAGTCGTAGATCTCGGTGACGGTGCCCACGGTGGAGCGGGGGTTTTTGGAGGTGGTCTTCTGGTCGATGGAGATGGCGGGGGAGAGGCCGTCGATGTAGTCCACGTCGGGCTTCTCCATCTGGCCCAGGAACATCCGGGCATAGGAGGACAGGGACTCCACGTAGCGGCGCTGCCCCTCGGCGTAGATGGTGTCAAAGGCCAGGGAGGACTTGCCCGAGCCGGACAGGCCGGTCAGCACCACCAGCTTGTCCCTGGGGATGGTCACGTCGATGTTTTTCAGGTTGTTGGCGCGGGCGCCCTTGACGGAAATGTGGTCGAGCATAGATTTGTTACTCCTTTATCTTCGCACGAAGGAAAAATGGGGTCAGACAATGGCGAAAGCGCCCATCAGATAGACGATCAGAGCCCCCGCCGTGCAGACGATCCAGCCCAGGTAACGGGTGAAGATCTCCCACTCCGAGGGCTCGGCCCCCTCCGGGTCCCGGATGCGGAAGCTGAGGTCCCAGCGGAAGAGCCGGTCGGCAAACAGGATGGAGACGATGCCCACAACGGCCAGCAGGGTGCCGGTAAAATAGGCGTAGAGCTCGCCCCGGTGGGTGAGAGGGGGCTCCAGCGCCAGTTGGAGGAGGAAGGAAGCAGTGGGCTCGTAGGAGGGGGCGAGGGCCTGCCCGTCGGGGCCGTAGACCTTGCCGGAAGAAGTATGGACGGAGAGGGAGAAGAGGGGCTCCATCGCGCCGTTTTCGTCCACCAGGAGAGGGAAGCTGCTGTTATACCAGCCGCCCCGGAAAAGGATATCCGCTCCGTCGCGGACCTCCACCCCGGTGAGCACATCGGCCATGTCGCTGTCCCGGGGGACGGCGGAGGGGTCCAGGGCGACGGTATAGGGGCCGTAGTCGGTATCGCCGCGGCGGTACTGAATGGTCCCGTCCGGAGCGACGGTAAAGACGGTTCGCGCCCCGTCCACCCGGCCGGCGTAGACGTCGTTTTCCCCCTGGGCGGACCAGAGCAGCAGGGCGTCCCGATATTGAATGCCCTTCCGGCGGCTGAGGACGGGGTAGACGACGGTAAAGACCGCCAGCAGGGCGGTCAGAGCGATCAGCAGGACCCGCTGAAACCGGGTCAGGGTGCTCCACTGGGACATGCTTACCTCCCTCTGAGCTCGATGATGCGGTCGCGCAATACGGCGGCGTACTCGAACTCCAGCCGCTTGCTGGCCTCCCGCATCTCTCTTTCCAGCTTCTCAATGGCGGCGTCCCGCTCCTTCTTGGTCAAGCTGGTCTTGCGGCGCATGAGCTGCTCGGTCTCCTCTTCCTCCGCCGACAGCTCGATGACGTCCCGGACCGACTTGATGATGGTCTTGGGCACGATGCCGTGGGCCTGGTTGAAGGCGTCCTGCTTGGCCCGGCGGCGCTCGGTCTCGTCCATGGCACGGCGCATGGAGGGGGTGACGGCGTCGGCGTACATGACCACCAGGCCGTCGGCGTTCCGGGCCGCCCGGCCGATGGTCTGGATGAGGGAGGTCTCCGAGCGGAGAAAGCCCTCCTTGTCGGCGTCCAGAATGGCCACCAGGCTGACCTCCGGCAGGTCCAGACCCTCCCGCAGCAGGTTGATGCCCACCAGCACGTCATAGGTCCCCAGCCGCAGGTCCCGGATGATCTCCTGCCGCTCGATGGTGTCGATGTCGTGGTGCATGTACTGCACCTGAATCCCCGCGTTTTTCAGGTAGGCGGTCAGGTCCTCGGCCATCCGCTTGGTCAGGGTGGTGACCAGCACCCGCTCCTTCCGCGCCACCCGGTCGTTGATCTCCCCGATCAGATCGTCGATCTGGCCCTCCACCGGGCGGATCTCCACCCTGGGGTCCAGCAGGCCGGTGGGCCGGATGACCTGCTCCACGATCTGGCCGGAGCGCTCCCGCTCGTAGTCGCCGGGAGTGGCGGAGACGTAGACCACCTGGTTTACTCGCTGTTCAAATTCGTCAAACTTCAACGGACGGTTATCAAACGCGCAGGGTAGGCGGAAGCCGTAGTCCACCAGAGTGGTCTTGCGGGCCCGGTCGCCGTTATACATGGCCCGGACCTGGGGCAGGGTGACGTGGCTCTCGTCGATGAACATCAGAAAATCGTCGGGGAAGTAGTCCATCAGCGTCATGGGGGCGGAGCCCACCGGCCGCCCGGCGATGGGCCGGGAGTAGTTCTCGATGCCGGAGCAGTAGCCCAGCTCCTGCATCATCTCGATGTCGTACAGGGTGCGCTGCTTGATGCGCTGGGCCTCCACCAGCATATTGCGCTCCTCGAAGAAGGCCACCCGCTCCTCCAGCTCACGGTAGATCTCCTGGATGGCGGCGTCCATTTTCTCCTTGGGGGTGATGTAGTGGCTGGCGGGAAAGATGGGCAGATGCTCCAGACGCCGGATGGGGGTGCCGGTGACCACGTTGATTTCGCTGAGCCGGTCGATCTCGTCCCCAAAGTACTCCACCCGGATGGCGGTGTCCTTGAAGTAGGCCGGCCAGATCTCCACCGTGTCTCCCCGGACCCGGAACATATTCCGCTCGAAGGCGATGTCGTTGCGCTCGTAACGGATCTCCACCAGGCGGCGCAGCAGCTCATCCCGGGGAAGCTCGTCCCCCACCCGCAGGGGGACCATCATCTTGGCGTAGTCGTCGGGCTCGCCCAGTCCGTAGATGCAGGACACCGACGACACCACGATCACGTCCCGCCGCTCGATGAGGGAGGCGGTGGCGCTGAGGCGCAGCCGGTCGATCTCGTCGTTCACCGCCGAGTCCTTCTCAATGAAGGTGTCGGTGTGGGGGATATAGGCCTCGGGCTGGTAGTAGTCGTAGTAGGAGACGAAATACTCCACCGCGTTATCGGGAAAGAACTCCTTGAACTCGGCGCAGAGCTGGGCGGCCAGGGTCTTGTTGTGGGCCAGCACCAGGGTGGGCCGCTGGACCTGCTCGATGACCTTGGCCATGGTGAAGGTCTTGCCCGAGCCGGTGACCCCCAGCAGAGTCTGCTCGGTCAGCCCCAGCTCCACGCCCTTGGCCAGGGCCTCAATGGCCTGCGGCTGGTCGCCGGCGGGCTGATAAGGGGAGACAACGTGAAAATCGGGCATGCGGTTCCGACCTCCTTCCCCGCGCCGGACCCCGTACCGGGGCCGGCGTTCAACGGGGCATCGTACATCTATTCGATATCATATCAAAACATTTGTTCTAAATCAAGAGGGGACCGGAAAAATCCACCGATGCTCCGGCCCTCAGTATGGGTTAGGATACCCGTTCAGCAGGCCGCTATCCTTCAGGGAGACCATGTCGTCCTCGGTAAAGATCAGGTGGTCGGCCAGCTCCACCCCCACCTCCCGCAGCACCCGGGCGAGCGTTTCAGTGGTGAGCAGGTCGGCGTTGGAGGGGAGGGCCAGGCCTGAGACGTGGTTGTGGGCCAGGAGGACGGCGGAGGCGTTGTGGGCCAGGGCCAGCTCTACCACCCGGCGGGGGGTGATGTCGGCGGCGTTCACCGTGCCCTCCCCCAGCTTGTGGCAGCCCAGCACCTTGTACTTGGCATCCATGCACACCAGGTAGACCATCTCGTTCCGGGGACCCGTCTGGAAGTAGGGCAGCAGGTAGTCCCGGGCGGCCCGGCTGGAGGCCAGAATGTCCCCCGGAGAGCTGCGGATGGTGGAGTAGCGGCCGGCCAGCTTGGGGATGAGCTTGAGAAGGACGGCGGTGTGCTCCCCCACCCCGTCCACCCGCGTGAGGGAGGGGGGCAGGGCGTCGAACACTCCGGCCAGAGAGCCGAACTGGTCCAGCAGGGCGTGGGCCAGGTCGTTCACGTCCCCTTGGGGGATGGCATAGCACAGCAGCAGCTCCAGGAGCTGGTGGTCGTGGAAATCCTCCCCATGGATGAGAAATTGTGTTTTCAGCCGCTTGCGGTGGCCGTCGTGGACACCCATGCTGGCACCCCTCTTCTGCGCGTGGATTGTTCGGCGGAAGCCCTTAAGCCCGGGGGCCGTATTCCGCCAGATAGGCCTCCATGCGCGCCTTCATGGCGTCGTCGATATACACCCGGCCGTCGATCTCCCGGTTGTGCAGGAAGGCGAGAATCTCCCCGACGGTGACGATGGGGTAGACGGCGATGCCGTGGTCGGCGCGCAGCTCGTCCAGGGTGGAGCAGTCCCGGGTGCCCCGCTCCATCCGGTCCACCGAGACGATGAGAGCGGTGACCTTCAGGTCGCCCAGAGCCTGAAAGAGCGCCAGGGACTCCCGCACGGCGGTGCCGGCGGTGACCACGTCCTCCACGATGACCACCCGGTCCCCGTCCTGGGGCTTGTAGCCCACCATGGAGCCCCCCTCGCCGTGGTCCTTGGCCTCCTTGCGGTTGAAGCAGTAGGGCAGGTCCCGGCCGTAATTCCGGTACAGGCTGGAGGCGGCGGCCACCGCCAGCGGGATGCCCTTGTAGGCGGGGCCGAAGAGACAGTCCACCCCGTCGGGCAGATGCTCCTGGATGCAAGCGGCATAGTAGTCGCCCAACTGGGCGGCCTGGGCGCCGGTCTTATAGTTGCCGGTGTTGATGAAATAGGGGGTTTTGCGGCCGGACTTGGTGACAAAATCCCCAAAGGTGAGCACGCCCGCGCGGACCATGAACGTGATGAATTCCTCTTTGTAGGTCATAAGAGCATCTCCTCCCAAAAATCATTTTATTATATCAGTTTTCGCCCCGCCCGACAAGAGAGAAGGCAGGGCGGGCCCGTGTGCCAGAAATTTACTTGATTTTAGCACATGTAAATGGTTTAATTGTGTTAACGATCAGCAAAAAGGCGCCGAAGGCAAGGGGAAGAGCAGTGAATACAAAAAATGGCCGCTTCCGATGGGTTGCGGTGGAGCGGAGATGCTGGTATAATCCTTTTTTGGAAAGAAAAAAAGGGCCCGCGCCTGTCATATTTCAGAGCGCTGCGTCGTTTCTATTGTACCACCCGGTGGAATCAATCAGTTTGATTCAAAATAAAAGACCAAATGCATTCATCAAGGAGGAAGAATTACCATGAAGCATACCCTGAAGCGGGTCCTCGCCATGGGGACTGCCCTGGTCCTGACCCTGGGCCTGTCCACCGCCGCCCTGGCGGCCGAGGGGGAGGAGCCCCCTGTCAGCCCCGCCCCCGCCGCCGAGCAGACCATCGCCGTTCAACTGGACGGCCAGAACCTGACCTTTACCGACGCCGTGCCCCAGGTGAAGGACCAGCGCACCTTCCTGCCCTTCCGCGCCGTGTTTGAGGCCATGGGCGCCGAGGTGTCCAACGAGGGCGACGTCATCACCGCCGCTCGGGACGGCAAGACCCTGACCATGACCATCGGCTCCGCCGAGGCCACCCTCACCGAGGGTGAGACCGCCACCGTCATCACTATGGACGTGGCGCCCTATGTGGATTCCGCCACCTGGCGCACCTATGTGCCTGTCCGCTTCGCCGCCCAGGCCTTCGGCTGCGCCGTGGGCTGGGATCAGGACGACCAGACGGCCGTCATCGTGGACACCGAGAAGCTGCTGGGCAGCGCCAAGGCGGGCAAGGAGTACACCATCCTGGCCAAATACTTGGAGTACAGCCGGCAGTTCAACGAGGGCGCCTGGGCCGTGACCGCCGACTTTGACGCTGACCTGAGCATGATGGGCATGGGCCCCGCCACCGTGGACGGCACCCTGGAGGGCGTGGTGGCGGACGCCGTCAAGGCCCAGATGTCCATGAACATGAAGCTGGACCTGGAGGAGCTCATGGCCGACCTGTCCGCCCTGGCCGCCGCCGGCACCAGCGAGGAGCCCGCCGCGCCGACCGCCGAGGAGCAGGCTCTGCTGACCGCCCTGAAGGAGAAGGGCGTCGGCCTGGAGATGCGCATGGACATGGACAAGGGCATGCTGTACATGACCTTTACCGGCGAGGCGCTGGAGGCCCTGGGCCTGCCCGCCGACACCTGGTACTCCATGGATATGGGCGCCCTGTTTGAGCAACTGGGCATGGACTACGCCGAGCTGATGGACCTGTCCAAGACCCTGGACGCCTCCGCCATGCTGGAGGCCATGCTCCAGAGCGCCGACCTGTCCGATAAGGACACCGCCTACGCCACCGTCGCCGGCCTGGTGGATTCCGCCGCCAAGCTGCTCTCCGACGAGGGCTTCCAGAAGAACGGCAGCGACTACACCACCGCCTACACCTATACCCAGGACGGCGCCGACATGACCCTGTCCTTCACCCTGAACACCAAGAACGACAAGGTGGTGGGCTACGCCATGGACATCAAGATGACCATGGTCACCGGCGCCGAGACTGGCGAGACCACTGAGGTCATGACCATGACCATGGGCATGGATGAGAAAAACCACATGACCGCCGAGATGAAGATGGATCTGCTGGGCCTGATGAGCATGAACATGACCATCTCCGGCGACTATAAGACCACCGACAAGACCCCCGCCGTGGAGCCCCCCGCCGGCGCCGTTGTGGTGCCCTTCGAGGAGCTGGGGATGGAGACCGCCGCGCCTGAGACGGCCGCCTGAACCGGGACCCTGAGCCGTGAACCAGCCCCTGGTCAGCATCATCGTTCCGGTCTATAACGTGGCGCCCTACCTGGAGCAGTGCGTAGAGAGCATCCGGACCCAGAGCTACTCCAATTTCCAGTGCTTTCTGGTGGACGACGGCAGTACCGACGGCTCCGCCGCCCTGTGTGACCGGGCGGCGGCCGCCGACAGCCGCTTTATCGCCCTGCACAAGTCCAACAGCGGCGTGTCCGACGCCCGGAATCAGGCCATGGACCTGGCCGAGGGCAAGTACCTCCAGTTTGCCGACGGGGACGACTGGCTTGCCCCCGACGCCACCGAGACCTTCGTCCGGGCCGCGGAGATTACCGGCTGCGACCTGGTGATCGCCCACTTTTACCGGGTGGCCGGGGAGCGGCAGGCCCGGCGCGGCCACATCAAAACCGGCGGCGTCATGACCCGCCGGGAGTTTGCCGAGCAGATGGTGAAGGCCCCGGCCAACTACTACTACGGCGTACTGTGGAACAAGCTCTACCGCCGCAGCACTGTGGAGGCCAACCGTCTGCGCTGCGACCGCCGGATGGCCTGGTGCGAGGACTTCCTGTTCAACCTGGAGTACATCCAGTACGCCCGGCTCATCGCCGCGGTGCCCCGGGCGGTGTACTACTACCGCAAGCGGGAGGACAGCCTGGTCAACACCCAGACCGGCCTGCGGCGGCTGATCCGGACCAAGAAGGAGACCTTTGCCGCGTACAAGGAGCTCTACCAAAAGCTGGATCTGTACGAGGAGCAGAAGGGCCGCATCTACGGCTATCTGCTCTCCGCCGCCACCGACGGCGCGGTGTCCCCCCTGGAGGGGCTCCTCCGGCTCAGAGAACCCGGGGAATAAAAAAGCGCCCCGGCCGCCGGGACCAATCGACACGGAAAGGAGGGGGCGGAAGTGTACAGACTTCCGCCCCCTCCTGTATTATGTTCTGTATGAAAATGAGAAAGGGATATGAGTCATGCGCATAGCGGCGGCAGAAAGTACCTGCTCTATGGCGAAAGAAACACAGAACGGCAGATTGCAAGTATTACCGTTGCGCCGGATGGGTTGCGGTACCGCCTGGAACTTCCGCAAAAAGAGCGCTTTCTTGTCTCTGCGGAGATCGACAACCGCATTGCATCCGATCATTTGGACCTGGAACCGGTGACCCTGTGGAACGCCGACGGGGAAGACATCACGGGAAAATATGATCTGAGCGGCGGAGGAATATAGAACATATGCACGCCGGGGTCCCCGGCGGTGCGGAAGCCTACGGCCACGGCCCTGCGGGCAAAAAGCCCCCTGCTCGATCCCAGGATCGGGCAGGGGGCTTTGCGTATGCGCTGCGCAAGCTGTTCTTACTTTACCTTGATGGTCATGAGCAGCTCGCCGGCCTTGACGGACGAGCCCTCCCTGACCAGCACCTGGTCGATGATGCCGGCCATACGCGCCACCACCGAGGTCTCCATCTTCATGGCCTCGATGACGGCGATGACCTGATTTTCCTCTACGGCGTCGCCGGGCTGGACGCTGACCTTGGACACCATACCGGGGATGGAGGCGCCCACCTGGCTCTTATCCTCCGGGTCGGCCAGCACTACGGTGTGGGTCTGCACGTCGGCGCGGGGGTCGGGCACGGCGATCTCACGGCGCATGCCGTTGAGCTCGAACTGGACGTTGCGGGTGCCGTCCTCGTTCAGATCGCCCAGGCCTAGGTATTTGATGACCAGGGTCTTGCCGTCCTCAATGTTGATCTTGTTGGTTTCGCCCAGAGCCATGCCGTTAAAGAACACATGGGAGCCCATGCGCATGATGTAGCCGTACTCCTTGCGGTGCTTGCGGTATTCCTCGTACACCTTGGGGTACAGGCAGTAGGACACCATGGCCCGGCGGTTGATCCGGTCGTCGCCCATGAAGGCGCGCATCTTCTTCTCCACGGCCTCGAAGTCCACCGGGGGCAGCAGCTCGCCCGGGCGGCAGGTGATGGGCGCCTCGCCCTTGAGAACCACCTTCTGCAGGTCCTCGGGGAAGCCCCAGGCGGGCTGGCCCATCATGCCCTTGAAGTAGCTCACCACCGAATCGGGGAAGGTGAGGGCGGCGCCCTTTTCCACGATGTTGTCCGGGGTCAGGCCGTTCTGCACCATGAAGATGGCCAGGTCGCCCACCATCTTGGAGGACGGCGTCACCTTGACGATGTCCCCCAGCATGTCGTTGACCGCCTTGTACATCTCCTTGACGTCCTCAAACTGGTGGCCCAGGCCCAGGCTCTCCACCTGGCTTTTCAGGTTGGTGTACTGGCCGCCAGGCATCTCATAGCGGTAGATGTCGGTGGAGGGGTTCTTGATGCCCGCCTCAAAGGCGGCGTAGCGCAGGCGCACGTCGGCCCAGTAGTCGGACAGCTTTTGCAGCTTGTCGGGGTCCAGGCCGGTGTCGCGGTCCTGACCCTTCAGGGCGGTGACCACGGCGTTGAGAGAGGGCTGGCTGGTCATGGAGGCCATGGAGTCGATGGCGGCGTCCACGATGTCCACCCCGGCCTCGGCGGCCATCAGCAGGGCGGCCACCTGGTTGCCGGAGGTGTCGTGGGTGTGCAGGTGGATGGGCAGGCCCACCTCCTGCTTGAGGGCCGTCACCAGCTTTTTGGCGGCGTATGGCTTCAGCAGACCGGACATGTCCTTGATGCACAGCAGATGGGCCCCCCGCTTCTCCAGCTCCTTGGCCATCCGGACGTAGTAGTCCAGGGTGTATTTGTCCCGCTTGGGGTCCAGCACGTCGCCGGTATAGCAGATGGTGGCCTCCAGCAGCTTGTTCTGCTTGAGGACCTCGTCCATGGCAACCTCCATGCCGGGAAGCCAGTTCAGCGAGTCAAAGACCCGGAACACGTCGATGCCGGAGACGGCGGACTCCTTGACAAATTCCCGGATCAGGTTGTCGGGGTAGTTGGTGTAGCCCACGGCGTTGGCGCCCCGCAGGAGCATCTGGAAGGGGATGTTGGGGATCTTGGCCCGCAGCAGGTCCAGCCGTTCCCAGGGAGACTCGTGGAGGAAGCGGTAGGCCACGTCGAAGGTGGCGCCGCCCCACATCTCCAGGGAGAAGCAGTCGTTGAGAATCTCGGCGGTGCCCTCGGCCCCCTTCACCAGGTCCCGTGTACGCATCCGGGTGGACAGCAGCGACTGGTGGGCGTCGCGCATGGTGGTGTCGGTGACCAGCAGCTTCTTCTGGTCCAGCACCCACTGCTTGACGGCCTCGGGGCCGCCCTGGTCCAGCACCTGCTTGAGGCCCGTGCACTTGGGCGGGGTGTTCTCATAGGGCGGGAACCGGGGGACGTCCAGCTGCCTGCGCTCGGCGGAGGGGTTCTGGACCTGGATCTCCGCGATGTATTTCAGGACCTTGGTGGCGCGGTCCCGGCCGGTGTCGATGTCGAAGAGCTCCGGCGTGTCGTCGATGAACTTGGTGTGGCACTTGCCGGCGTGAAAGGTGGGGTGGGTGAGGATGTTGGTGACAAAGGGAATGTTGGTCTTGACGCCCCGGACGTGCTCCTCGCTGATGGCGCGGGTGGCCCGGCGGCAGGCCCCCTGAAAGGTGTTGTCCCAGGCGGTGACCTTGACCAGCAGCGAGTCGTAGTAGGGGGAGACGACCGCGCCGGCATAGGCGTTGCCGCCGTCCAGCCGCACGCCGAAGCCGCCGCCGGAGCGGTAGGCGGTGATCTTGCCGGTGTCGGGAGCGAAGTTATTCCGCGGGTCCTCGGTGGTCACCCGGCACTGGATGGCGTAGCCGTTGATGTGCAGGTCCTCCTGGCAGGTCATGCCGATGCGGGGGTCGGACATGGGCAGGCCCTCGGCGATGAGGATCTGGGCCCGGACCAGGTCGATGCCGGTGACCATCTCGGTGACGGTGTGCTCCACCTGAATCCGGGGGTTCATCTCGATGAAGTAGTGGCTGCCGTTCCGGTCCACCAGGAACTCCACGGTGCCGGCGTTGATGTAGCCCACGTGGCGGGCGATCTTCACCGCGTCGGCCCGCAGCCGTTCAATGGTATCCTTGGGGACGCTCCAGGCGGGGGCGAACTCCACCACCTTCTGGTAGCGGCGCTGGAGGGAACAGTCCCGCTCCCCCAGGTGATAGACGTTGCCGTGCTTGTCGGCCAGGATCTGGACCTCGATGTGCTTGGGCTCCACCAGGAACTTCTCGATGAAGATGTCCTCGTTGCCGAAGGCCTTTTTGGCCTCATTCTTGACGAGCTGGAACTGGAGGCGGACCTCCTCCTCGTTGTCGCAGCGGCGCATGCCGCGCCCGCCGCCGCCGGCGGCAGCCTTGAGGATGATGGGGAAGCCATAGCTCACTGCCCGGGCCACCGCGTCGTCGGCGTCCTTCAGGGGCTCGGTAGAGCCGGGGATGGTGGGCACATTGCAGGCGATGGCCGTGGCCTTGGCGGCCAGCTTGTCGCCCATCTGGGCCAGGATGTGGGAGGGGGGGCCGACAAAGTTGATCCCCGCCGCCTCGCAGGCCCGGGCAAAGTCAGCGTTCTCGGACAGGAAGCCGTACCCGGGGTGGATGGCGTCCACGCCCCGGCGCCTGGCCAGGTCGAGGATGGCGGGGATGTCCAGATAGGCCCCCAGGGGAGACTTGTTCTCACCGATCAGATAGGCTTCGTCCGCCTTGGTGCGGAACAGGGCGTAGGTGTCCTCGTTGGAGTACATGGCCACCGTGTGGAGCCCCAGGTCGTAGCAGGCCCGGAACACCCGGATGGCGATCTCGCCGCGGTTTGCAACCAAGACCTTCTTGAAATTGCATTCTGACACTTTCTGCATCCTTCCTTTCATTCAAAAGCCAGACACGTTACCAACAAAAGGGAACGGACAAAACCGCCCGCCCCACAGCCTGGCGGCCCTTGCTGGCGCCTTATCCCAATTTTAATTTGATAATTTTATTATATGCGGTCGGGCAAGGTTTTGCAATCGAATTTAGATGAAATTGCAATTCTTGTCACAAAGCACATGGTTTTCCACTCGGGCGGCCGGGCGGTATGGAGGAAACGCACAAGAAAGGAAAGAGCCTCCTTGTATTATAAAGTAGTAG
>NZ_DCJO01000016.1:0-36738 GCF_002320075.1 Intestinimonas sp. UBA1698
TCGCGGACTTTACCGCCGATCGGGATTTTCACCCTGCCCTGAAGACATCTGTGATTCAGTTGTTTTCAACTTCTATTATACGCACAGCCCCCAAAAAAGCAAGTCTAAAATCAAAAAAGTTTACGCACAAATGTTCGACAAAACATTGACTTGCCCTTTTGGATATACTACAATAAGCAAAAAGAGAGAGGGAGAAGGTCATGGACAGAGCCACCACCTGCTGCTTTACCGGGCACCGGCCCAATAAGCTCCCTTGGGGCGAGGACGAGCGGGCCCCCCGCTGTCTGGCGCTGAAGGCCCGGCTGGCGGAGCTGCTGGAGGACTGCTACCGGCAGGGCTACCGCCACTTCATCTGCGGCATGGCCCAGGGGGCCGACATGTACTTTGGAGAAGCGGTGCTGGCCCTGCGGGAAAAGCACCCGGACGTAACGCTGGAGGCGGCCATCCCCTGCGAGGAGCAGGCTGCCCGCTGGAAGGAACGGGACCGCAACCGCTATTTCGGGCTGGTGGAGCGCTGTGATCTGGAGACCATGGTGCAGCACCGCTATACCAGCGGCTGTATGCAGCGGCGCAACCGCTATATGGTAGATCGCTCCTCGCTGGTCCTGGCCGTCTACGACGGGATGCTGGGGGGGACCATGTATACCCTGACCTATGCCATGCGGCAGGGCGTGCGGGTGGTGACCATGGACCTGGACGGAACGATTGGCTGACAGGGCGGGTATCTGGATGTTCCGGATGCCCGACCTTTTGCATTTGCAAAAATAGCTTGACATTCTGCTTTTGCAGAGGTAAGATACGAGCACAGAGATTTCTGCAAATGCAAATATAGGAGGAACCCCAATGAGAGAGAGCAGACGGCTGCCGGAATCGGAGCTGGACATCATGCTGGTGGTGTGGAAGGAGGGGGGCGCGGCGACGGCCCCCGCCATCCTGGCGGGTCTTGAGCGGCCTCTGACGGCCAGCGCGCTGCACAGCTATCTGAAGCGGCTGGAGGAAAAGGGCTTTCTGACCTGCGTCAAAAGTGGAAAAGTAAATACCTATACGGCTTTGATCTCCCAGGCGGATTACCAGAGAAGCGAGGGGAGGAGCATCCTCCGCAAGCTCTACGGGGGTTCCCTGACCCGGTTTGCCGCCGCCCTCTATGACGAAGGCCCGGTGGACCAGCAGGAGATTGCCCAGCTCCAGGCCCTGCTGGAGGAGCTGAGGGGGGAAGCCCGGTGATCGGAGCCCTGTTTCAGCGGTTTGTTCTGCTGTCCCTGAGCGGTTCGATGGTGCTGCTGCCCCTGCTGCTTTTCGCCGGTCTCATCCAGCGGCGGTATCGGGCACAGAGCTGTGCGGTGCTGTGGCTGCTGCTGGCGGTGCGGCTGCTGCTGCCCGTCCGGGTGCCGCTGGAATTGCTGCGGCCCGCTGTGACTCTGCCCATGCCGGAGTATACCGCCATCATGCTGCCCCAGACACCGTCGGAGTCCGCACCTGCCGCTCCGGCGTCTGCCGCGCCGTCTGTGGGGGCCAAGCCCCCTGCGGCGGAAAAGGCCCCCACACGCTCCGCGGCGGAGCGGCTGGGGACCGTCTGGCTGCTGGGAGCCGCCGTCTTTCTGCTGGGGCAGGGGGCGGCCTGCCGCCTGACCCGCCGCCGCCTGATGCGAGGGGCGCGGGAGGACGCAGAGGACCAGGCGTGCGTGGAGCGACTCCGGCGAGAGCTGGGAGTCAAAGGGAACACGGCGGTCTGGCGAACCGCCTGGGCGGCCACGCCCCTGACGCTGGGGCTCCTGCGTCCGGTGATCCTGCTGCCGGAGGAGGCCCTCCCGGCGGAGCACCTGGAGCTGGTCCTGCGCCATGAGCTGCTCCACATCCGGCGGGGCGACCTGTGGTACAAGGCGCTGCTGCTGGCGGTTAACGCCGTCCACTGGTTCAACCCCCTGGTGTGGTGGATGGCCCGGGAGGCCGGGCGCAATTTGGAATATTGCTGTGACGACGCGGTGGTGCGGGGCCGGGATGCCGACTTCCGCCGCCGCTATGGAGAGGTTCTGCTGCATGCCGCCGGCGGAGGCGGGCCCGTGCTGTGCACTCGGTTCGGAGACAGCGGGACACGTCTGAAAGGAAGGCTGATGAATTTGTTTCAAACCAAGCGGACCGGGGCGGCCATGGTCTGTGTGGTCCTGGCCGGGGCGGTGCTGGCCGGCGGACTGGTCGCCTGTGAGAGCGCCGGAGCGGCGGGCTCCGGTGATCCCGCGGCCTCCGTGGCTCCGCCCGCCCCGACGGAGACGGCTCGGGCGGGGAAGGACCTGGTGCTGGAAAATGTAGTCCTTCTACACCTGGAAAATTCCGAAATCTATGTGCCGGTGAATAGCATGGAGCCCGATGTCATGTCTGCGGATACGATGGGGGAGGTGCTGGTGGACCGGAAACTGACCGATGGGACAGAGGTCGTGTGCTATTGGATGCCGGATAGTGAGTATACGAAATACTGGGCTATCCGGCAGGGAGACAGCTTGCTGCGGTTTTGTGTAGAGGACAGCGCTTATCAGGCAGGCTATTCGATAGAAGAATTTCAGAATGTGCTTGGGAAAAACGGGTTTCGGATTGAAGCACCCAGAGGAGCGGCCTATCAGGCCTATGATTATTATTACATAGACACAAACGGCGTGCCGAGGCTGCTGGCAGATTGCGCCAACTGGGTAGAAGAGCGTGATTCAAATGGTGACGGCGAAAAGGAACTGCTCTACTTTTATCATGGCGGAGCCTTGCCGTACTACTACTTTCGACAGGGTGACGTGATATATAAAGCGGATATAGAATCTCTGTGGCGGAATAGGTTTCCGGATTTCCAATTAGGGGCTAAAGCGCCGCCTTATGAATGGGCGGATAGAGGCTTGACGGTATATTACAGCAAAAAGATGGAGAATAGCTCGGTCGAACCGGAATTACAGAAAGCGTATCTGGACTTTACGGCTGAGACGATAGAGGCCTGGTTGGAGAAGGATGCTTCTGAGATCGGCTGCCAGTGGCCGGTACCGGAGAACTACCAGATCTCCGCCCTCTCTGGTTCCCGGGTTCACCCTGTCACCGGAGAGAAACGCGGCCACTCCGGCGTGGACATTGCGGCGCCGGAGGGCACCCCGGTCCTGGCGGCGCTGGGCGGCGTGGTGGTGGCATCCGGATTTGACGCCGTCTACGGAAATTATGTGGAGCTTACCCACGAAAACGGCCTTTCCACCCTCTACGCCCAGCTCAACGCCCGGGAGGTGGAAGAGGGCGATACCGTGGACCAGGGCCAGGTGATCGGCACGGTGGGCTCCACTGGCCAGTCTACGGGGGCCCATCTCCACCTGGAGTTCCGGGTGGACGGCGAGGCGGTCGATCCGCTGGCCTATTATCCCGAAAGGAACTTCGAATTCCCCTAATGGGCCAAAACGCCCTGCACCAAACGGTGCAGGGCGTTTTGCATATCCGTTACAGGGCCAGGATGGAGAGGGACTCGTCCTCGCCCACGGCCTTGATCTGGGTGACGGGGGTTTGATAGCTGTCGATGATCTTGGTGGCGATGGGGTCCTCCAGGTCCTTCTGAATCTGGCGGCGCAGGTTCCGGGCGCCGTAAGCGGCGGAGTAGGACTTCTTTACCAGGTAATCCAGTACGCTGTCGTCCCAGGTGAAGGTAATGCCCTTCTCCCGCAGGTTGTCGGTAAGCTCCTGGAGCATGATCTTGGCGATCTCCTTGAAGTTGTCCTCGGTGAGGCGGTTGAAATAGACCACCTCGTCCACCCGGTTGATGAACTCGGGACGGAGGAACTCGCCCAGGGCCTTCATGGCCCGGTCCTTGCTCATCTCGTTGGCGGTGCGGCCAAAGCCCACCGAGCCGGCAGACTTGTTGGCGCTGCCCGCATTGGAGGTCATGACGATGACGGTATTCTCAAAATTCACGTTCCGGCCCTGGGCGTCGGTAATGTGGCCATCGTCCAGGATCTGGAGCATGATGTTGAGCACGTCGGGATGGGCCTTCTCAATCTCGTCGAAGAGGACCACGCAATAGGGCTTGCGCCGCACCTTCTCAGTGAGCTGCCCGGCCTCGTCGTAGCCCACGTAGCCCGGGGGCGAGCCGATGATGCGGCTCACGGCAAACTTCTCCATAAATTCGGACATGTCCAGCCGGATGAGGGACTCGGGGGAGTTGAACATGTCCATGGCCAACTGCTTGACCAGTTCGGTCTTGCCCACGCCGGTGGAGCCCACAAAGATGAAGGACACGGGCTTGCGCTTGGAGGCAATGCCCACCCGGCCCCGACGGATGGCGGAGGCCACGGCCTTGACGGCCTCGTCCTGGCCGATGATATGGCTCTTGAGCCGTTCCTCCAGACGGGACAGGCGTTCATACTCCTGCTCCTGAATCTGGCTGGCGGGAATCTTAGTCCACAGCTCGATGACCCGGGCCAGGTGTTCCACTGTCAGGGCGGGGTCTCCCTTGGCGGTCAGCCCGTCCCGCTCGCCGGTGAGCTGGAGCTCCTGACTCTTGAGGACGGCCAGCCGCTGATAGGCCTTCTCGCTGGCCTGGTTCTCCAGCACGGCCCGCTCCTGGGCCACTCCGGCGAGCTGACGCTGGAGGTCGGCGATCCGGCCCTGCCGGACGCCGGGGTCCTCACCCTCCGCCGCGGGCATGGCCTCCAGCCGTTCCTTCTGCTGAAGCAGGGCGGCCTCCCGCTGCTTGAGCTTCTGGAAGGCCTCGCCGGACTTATCATTGGCGGCGGCCAGCATAACCTCCCGCTCCTTGGCGATGTCGGCCAGCTCCTTATCAATCTCCATAGTCCGGGCCAGAGCCTTGTTGTGGAGGTTCACATCGGAGGAGGCCTCGTCAATGAGGTCGATGGCCTTGTCGGGCAGGAAACGGTCGGTGATGTACCGCTCGGACATGGTGACGGCCAGACGGCACATCTCCGGCGCGATCTTCACGTGGTGATAGGCCTCGTAGTAGGGGGCGATACCCTGGATGATTTGGACGGCATCCTCGATGGAGGGCTCCTCCACGATGACCGGCTGGAACCGGCGCTCCAGAGCGGAGTCCTTTTCAATATACTTGCGGTATTCCGTGAGGGTGGTGGCGCCGATGACCTGAATCTCGCCCCGGGACAGGGCGGGCTTAAGGATATTGGCGGCATTCATGGAGCCTTCGGCATCCCCGGCCCCTACCAGGTTGTGGACCTCGTCAATGACCAGGATAATGTTGCCTAGCTTTTTGATCTCCTCGATGAGGCCCTTCATGCGGCTTTCAAACTGGCCGCGGAACTGGGTGCCCGCCACCAGGGCGGTCAGGTCCAGCAGATAGACCTCCTTGTCCATCAGCTTATAGGGCACGTCCCGCTGGGCGATGCGCATGGCAAGGCCCTCGGCGATGGCGGTTTTACCCACGCCGGGCTCACCGATCAGGCAGGGGTTGTTCTTTTGACGGCGGTTGAGGATTTGGACTACCCGCTCCAGCTCCTGATCCCGGCCGATGATCCGATCCAGCTTGCCGTCCAGGGATTTTTGAGTCAGGGAAATGCAATAATTTTCCAGAAACTTACGCTTGGGCTGGCGGGGCTCGGTCTTGCCGGGCTTTTCATCCCGGCTCTGCCGGGGCTGCTCGCTGGGCGTAGGCGCGGCGGACTCGCCGCCTCCATTGCCAAAGAGCTTATTGAGGAAGGGAAAGGTGGCGGTCCGGCCCTCGTCGTCCTCGTCGTCGTCCCCGCCGTCCTCCTGGGCCATCAGGCCCTCCATACCCTCGGCGCCGCCAAAGGCGGACATCATCTCATTGGTGATGCCCTCCAAATCATCGTCGGTGATGCCCATCTTCTGCATCATATCCTGAACGGGCTTGATGCCCAGTTCCTTGGCGCACTTGAGGCAGAGACCCTCGTTCTTGGTCTCGCTGCCGTCGATGCGGGTCACAAAAATCACGGCCACGTTTTTATGGCATCTGGAACAAAGCGTTGGCTGCATTATGGTTTCACTCCTTCGAGGGAGAAGGGCTTGATCCATTTCTCCCAGGTTACCGAATCTAACATGTAATTGTGAACTGGTGATGAATTTCGTATGAAAAACATTAAAACACGGTAGGATATCAGGCGCCCAGAATCAGGGTCACCGGATTGGTGGTCATAAAGAATTTGAGCAGACGGGTCTGATCCACGGCCTCTTCCGGTATGATGTTGCCCAGGTAGCGCAGGACCCATGCACAGACGAAGAGAAGGATGCACCCCTTTACCAGGCCCAGCAGGGCCCCGCCGGTCTTGTTGAGGGCGTGCAGGCCAGGCAGACGGGCCACCAGGTCCAGCGCGCGGCTGAGGATGGTCCAGAGGATGAGGATCAGGACGAAGGACAGGCCAAAGATCAGCATGTGGGCCACGCTGCCGGCAATGGAGGCCGCCACCGCGGCGGCGGCGCTGGCGGCCACCTCCGTCATGCCGGCCCGGACCGCCTTGTCCACGGCGTCCACGGCGCTCTGGTAGAAGCCCATGTCCTTAAGGACGTTCAGCACGTCCTGGAGGGGGAGGTCGTCCGGGGTCACCGCGCCGGCGGCACCGGCCGACCCGTCGGACTGCCAGGAGGCGCTTTGAATCTGCTCCTCCAGCCGCTGTTCCAGGGCGGCGGCAAATTTAGGCTCTAAGTACGCGGCCACCTTGGGGGCCATGATGTCTGAGACGGCGCTGGCGCCGATGAAGGCCACGAGGACGGCCAGCAGGCCGCACAGGGAGAGGAGCAGCCCACGCTTGGCGCCCAGCAGGGCAAACACGGCCAGAATGAGGAGAATGACGATGTCGAAGATGAGATAGGGCGTTGTCATAAAGATACCTCGCTGTTATTCGGGAATGAAGAGACGGGCGGTCTCCCCGGTGATGAGCCAGGCGGTGCCGTCGGAGCGGAGCACCACGTCCCGGGCTCCGCCGGTGGTGTCCAGAGAGGCGTAGAGCTCCAGATCGCGGGTGTAGAGATCCAGCCGTCCGGCGGTGAGCACCGCCACATAGCGGCCCGCCGCGTCCAGATCCAGTACTTGGTCGTCCAGCTCCAGAGCGGCCAGCTCCTGCCCGGCGGCGTCCACCGTCAGCAGGGTGGCGCCGGAGCCCGCCCGGTACTTGCCCAGCAGCAGGGTGGCGGAGCGGTCGCCCCCCAGGGAGAAGGCCTTGAGATAGCGGCCGCCGTAGTCGTACTGCCCCGCCAGGGAGCCGTCCAACTGGACGATGGAGAGCGCCTCATCGCCCAGGGCCCAGAAGGAATCGGCGTCGTATTTCAGGTCCAGCACAGCGCTGCCGCCCAGTGAACAGGAGGCATAAGGGGCGTCCTCATCCAGATGATAGAGGGCCAGGGCGCTGTCAAAGGCGTCGTCGGTCTGCCCGGCGGTGAGAACGGCTACGGTCCTGTTGTCGTCAGAGAGCAGGCCGTCCATCAAAAACCGGCTGGAAAGGCGGATGCTGACCAGCGGCTGATAAGACCCATCGTAGACGGTGACGGAGCCCTTATAACCGGGCTCCCGGCTGGTGACGGTGAGGCGTCCGGCGGCGTTGAGCCGGGCGGACAGGATCTCATGGCCCTGAGCGGCGCTGGTCTCCAGCACGGTGGACCGGTCGGACAGGACCCGCAGGGCGTAGCCCCCCGCGTCATAGACCACGGCCGCGCTGCCGGCTCCGTCGGCCACCGGGGTGGTGAGCAGGACGGATTCGGTGAGGTACTCCACGCCGCTGACGGAGAAGAGCCGGGCTCCGCTGGCGGAATAGACCAGCAGGTCGTCCCCCACGCCCAGGCAGCCGCCCTTGCCGCCGCTTTCCAGGCGGAAGGAGGTGGGCTGCCGGTCGTCGCCCGTCTCCAGCGTGCGGTAGGTGATGTAGCGCTTCAGGGAGTCGAGGTTGATCTTGTCCCGGAAAGCCACCAGCGCCACGGCGCCCAACACCAGGGCCAGGGTGAGCAGAAAGGCCAGCAGCCGCACCACGATATTCGGTTTTTTCGGAGGCGCGGGCTCCGGCCGCTTCAGTTCTTCCATGTTTATGCGCAAATCCCCCTGAATAGATTACAAAACATCTTCCTCGTACCACAGCTTGGTCATGTACAATCCGCCCGGAGGGACCGTAGGTCCCGCGGCAGTGCGGTTTCGGTTTTCCAGGATCTCGGTTACGGCCTCCGGCGGGAATTTTCCCTCGGCGGCGTAGACGCAGGTGCCCACCATGGCCCGCACCATATTATAGAGGAAGCCGTTGGCACAGACCCGGCACTCGATGAGGTCCCCGCTGCGGGCGATCTGGAAGTAGTGCACCGTGCGCACCGTGGATTTCACATTGGTGCCCACAGAGCGGACGGCGGCAAAGTCGTGGGTGCCTACGAAGCGGTCGGCTGCCGCCTGCATGACGGCCTCGTCCAGCGGCTTGGGGTAGAACCAGGCCCGATCCACATAAAAAGCGTTGCGGATGCGGGAGTTGTAGATACGGTAGGTGTACTCCTTTTTGAGGCAGGAGCCGATGGCGTTAAAGCCCTCGGACACCTCCGTCGCCTTTACCACCACGATGTCGTCGGGCAGGCGGGTATTCACCGCCAGCGGGATGCGGTCGCAGGGGATGGAAGAGGCGGTGCGGAAGTTGGCGATATAGGTCTCGGCGTGGACGCCGGCGTCGGTGCGGCCCGCCCCGGTGAGCTTCACCGGGTGGCAAACCACGGTGGCCAGGGCCTTTTCCAAGGTCTCGGCCACGGTGACGTCCCGCTTTTGGACCTGCCAGCCGTGGTAGGCTGTCCCGACGTACATGAGTTTCAGAGCAATATTTCTCGTCATGGAAACACCCTTTACCAGCCGAGATACCGCAGGACATACACTGCGGCCACCATGAAGAGGCTGCCCGCCAGGGCCAGATAGTCCCGCCGGACGAAGATGAGCTGCCGCAGGCGGGTGCGGCCCTCACCGCCATGGTAACAGCGGCACTCCATGGCGATGGCCAGCTCGTCGGCCCGCCGGAAGGCGGAGATGAACAGCGGCACCAGCAGGGGCACCAGGGCCCTGGCCTTCTGGAAGAGGTTTCCGGTATCAAAATCGGCGCCCCGGGCCTTCTGTGCGGACATGATCTTGTCGGTCTCCTCGATGAGGGTGGGGATAAAGCGCAGGGCGATGGACATCATCATACTGAGCTCGTGGACCGGCACCCGGAGCTTTTTCAGGGGCCCCAGCAGCTTTTCCAGCCCGTCGGTAAGCAGGATGGGGGAGGTGGTGTAGGTCAGCAGAAAGGTGCAGGTGATGAGCATGGAGATGCGAAGCACCATATAAATGGCAGCCCAAATGCCCTCCACGGTGATTTTGAGAAACTTCCACTGCCAGATGGGGTCGCCGGGGGTGTAGAACAGGTTGAGGATGGCGGTGAGCACGATGATGAAGAGGATGGGCTTCATGCCCCGCAGGATGGTTTTGAGCCGGACCCTGGAGATCTGGATGCAGACCGCCAGCACGGCCATCAGCAGCAGGTAGGAGGGCAGGCGCTTGGCGGAGAACAGGGCTACGATATACAAGACGGTAAAGAGCAGCTTGGTCCTGGGGTCCAACTGATGGATGAAGGAGTTTCCGGGAAAGTATTGGCCCAGGGTGATGTCCTTGAGCGCCATTTACACCGCCCCCTTCTTGCGCGCCAGCGCGGCCTGTACGGCAGCCCGGGCCTGGGCAATGGTGTAGACCGAGGGGTCCACGTCCGCACCCAGCTCCCGCAGGCGGTGGAACACCCGGGTCACCTGGGGGACGCCCAGTCCCATCTCCTCCAGCTCACGGCCGTGGGCAAAGACCTCCCGGGGCGTGCCGGAGAAGGGGATGCGGCCGCCGCTGACCACCACCAGGCGGTCCACGGTGCGGGCCACCTCCTCCATGGAGTGGGAGACTAGGATGATGGTGGCGTTTTTCGCCTCGTGGTAGTCGTGAATGTTGCGCAGGATGGACTCCACGCCCACCGGGTCCAGACCGGCGGTGGGCTCGTCCAGCACCAGGACGGAGGGCTCCATGGCGATGACCCCGGCGATGGCCACCCGGCGCTTCTGCCCGCCGGAGAGCTCAAAGGGGGACTTCTCCAGCGCTTCGTCGGGCAGACCCACGAAGGCGGCGGCGGAGCGCACCCGGCGGTCAATCTCCGCCTCGTCCAGTCCCATGTTCCGGGGACCAAAGGCGATATCCTGATAGACGGTTTCCTCAAACAACTGGTATTCCGGGTATTGGAACACCAGGCCCACCTGGAACCGGGTGGCCCGGGTGCGCTCTTTGGTCTCCCAGATATCCCTGCCCTCGAACAGCACCCGGCCCGAGGTGGGCTTCAGCAGGCCGTTGAGGTGCTGGATCAGGGTAGACTTGCCCGAGCCGGTCCGGCCGATGACGCCCAGATATTCGCCGCGATAGGCGGCAAAATCCACGTCCACCAGAGCGCCCTGCTCGAAGGGCGTGCCGACGCTGTAGACGTGCGAGAGCTTTTCCGTCTGAATGATGGGTTCCAAAGGAAATCAGTCCTAACATTATAAATGGTGCCTGTCCTTGCGGGGCGGGGGCCGTCAGGTCAAAAGCCGGTACAGGGCCTGGGCGCACTCCTCGACGCTCAGGGCGTCCAAGGGAAGCTCCAGACCGTCCTGGCGCAACGCGTAGCACAGCTCCACCGTCTCAGGGACGGTCAGGCCCACGGCCCTGAGCTCCTCCACGCGGGAGAAGACCGTCTTGGGGGCGCCGTCGGCCACCACATGACCGTCGGCCATGACCACCAGCCGGTCGGCCAGAGCGGCCTCGTCCATGTGGTGGGTGATGAGGACCACCGTGACGCCGGAAGTCCGGTTGAGCGCCTGGATGGTGTGCAGCACCTCACGGCGGCCCACCGGGTCCAGCATGGCGGTGGGCTCGTCCAGCACGATGCAGCGGGGCGCCATGGCGATGACCCCCGCAATGGCCACCCGCTGCTTCTGGCCCCCGGAGAGGAGATGAGGGGCGTGCTCCCGGTATTCATACATCCCCACGGCCTTAAGGGCGGCGTCCACCCGCTGGCGGATCTCCGCCGGAGGGACCCCCAGATTTTCGGGGGCAAAGGCCACGTCCTCTTCCACCACATTGGCTACAATCTGGTTGTCCGGGTTCTGGAACACCATGCCTACGGTGCGGCGGATGTCCAGCAGCCGGGCCTCGTCGGCGGTGTCCATGCCGCCCACCCACACCTTGCCCCCGGTGGGGAGCAGGATGGCGTTCATATGCTTGGCCAGGGTGGACTTGCCGGAGCCGTTGTGGCCCAGCACGGCCACGAAGGAGCCCGCTTCGATCTCCAGATCCACTCCGTCCAGCACGATGGGAGCCAACCCCTCGGTGACGGCATAGGAGAAGCGCAGGTCTTCGGTTTTGATGATGGTGCTCATGTTCGCTGCCTCGTTTCAGGTCGGTCGTGCGGGCCTTAGCCCGCCATCCAGCGGCCGGTGGCTCCGCAGGGGAGGGCCAGCCCGCTCTCGGTGACGGGCAGCCCCAGCTCGTCGCTGCGGGTGCGGCCGCCGTATTTGGGGGTGATGAGAGATTCCAAAATGTAGGTCAGCACCGACGGGGCCAGCCCGGTGGTGTAGGAGTTGATGAGGAAGAAAAGAGGCTCGTCAGAGAGCACCCCCGCCACCAGCTCCACAAAGGGCCAAAGGCTGTCCTCCAGCTTCCAGACCTCGCCGGAGGGGCCGCGGCCGTAAGAGGGAGGGTCCATAATGATGGCGTCGTACCGGCGGCCCCGGCGGATCTCCCGCTCCACAAATTTGGCGCAGTCGTCCACGATCCAACGGATGGGGGCGTCCTCCAGGCCGGAGGCACGGGCGTTGTCCCGGCCCCAGCTCACCATGCCCCTGGCGGCGTCCACATGGCACACCGAGGCTCCCGCCGCGGCGCAGGCCACAGTGGCCCCGCCGGTGTAGGCGAAGAGGTTGAGCACGGAGATGGGCCGCCCCGCCCTGCGGATCTGCTCCATGGCGAAGTCCCAGTTGGCGGCCTGCTCGGGGAAAAGACCGGTGTGTTTGAAGTTCATGGGCTTGACCTGGAAGGTGAGCTCCCGGTAGCGTACCTGCCACTGAGCGGGCACGTCCTTTTTCTCCCAGGCGCCTCCGCCGGTGGAGGCACGGGCATACCGGGCGTCCGGCCGCCGCCACAGCGGGTTGTTCCGGGGTGTCTGCCAGATGGCCTGAGGGTCCGGCCGCACCAGGACGTGTTTTCCCCACCGCTCCAGCTTTTCCCCTCCGCCGCAGTCGATGAGCTCATAATCCCGCCAGCCGTCTGAGACCCACATAGCCTGTCCTCCTTAGAACCGCAAGAATTCCATACTAAAACTAATGTATTATATCACCCCGGTTCCGGCCCGTCAATTTCAAATCGGAGGATTCGACGCTCCTCTTGGGATTTTGCGGAAAAGATTGTGTTTTCGCCTGTGCTGTGCTAAAATTTATCCACAAGTGCAGAGAGAGAGGTGTCGCATATGAGCGCTCCGGAATATTCCTTCCGCAGCGCGGCTTTCGGCGGCTTTAACCGCCGGGACGTGCTGAACTATATCGAGTCCTCCGCCCGGGCGTACCGGGAGAAGGTGGCCGACCTCCAAGGGGAGCGGGACCAGGCGGTCCAGAGCGCCCAGACCGCCGAGGCCGCAGCGCAGGAGGCGCAGGACCGGATCGGAGCTCTGGAGGCGGAGCTGGCCGCCGCGAAAAAAGCCCTGTGCCAGAAGTCCGGGGCTTTGGAGGCGGCGGAGACCGCGCTGGGCCGGGAGCGGGCGGATCTGGCCGGGCTCCGGGAGGAGCTGGGCGGCCTGCGGGGCCAGGTGTCCCGGATGGAGATAGGCGCCCGGGCCTATGAGGAGCTCAAGGACCGCACCGCCACCATCGAGCTGGAGGCCCACCAGCGGGCTCGGGCCATTGAGAAAGAGGCGGAGGAGAAGGCACGCAGGGCCCGGGAGGCGGCCGAGCAGCTTTTGTGCCGTATCCGCTCCGGTTATGAGCGGCTGCGTACCGATGTGGATGCCACCATTACCCACGCTTCGGGGGAGCTGGGGCGAGTGGATAAGGCCCTGGAGTGCGTCAAGGCGGAGTTTGCCGAGCACGATGCCGCACTGGAACAACTGCTGCTCTCCTACCAGGAGGAGAGCGGCGGCCGGAAGGCGCTGGAGCCCCTGCCGCTGGAGGAGAGTTGAGCCATGTGAGCGTACCGGGGCGCCTGTTTACGCGCCGGGCCTGGAGGTGGCCTTCCCCCGCTGGCCGGTGCTGGAGCCCTCCTTCCTGTATGGGGGCTTTCCGCCCAAGGCTCTGCGGAACAAATTCCTTTTTATCAATGATGTAGGGGCTTATCTGGCAACGCTTGACAAGGCAGAAACCTTAACAGGAAAGTGCTTTATTCCCGCCCATGCCCCCACCGTGGAGGACAACCGGCTACCATGGGAGCGTGCCTAACTAGTAAAGGAAAACAGCCTGCATGTTGCTGCCGCAACGCGCAGGCTGTTTTTAGGGAACCTGAGAGAAAGGCCATACCAGGAGGGGAGGCGTGCCGGGGTATTTCCGGAGGATTACGGCCTGGATGGCAGCGGATGCGCCTGGGCCCCAGCCCTCTTTGGGAGAGGGGACCGTCCCCTCCACAGCGTCCCCGATAGCGATGTGGGCGCTGGCTGCACCTCCGGTCGCGATGTGAGAGGCCGTGGCGGGATTGCCTGAGGCGGTGACGCCGCGGGCCCAGTGGACTCCATATTGCCCTAGGTTAATGTGGATCAGGGGGCAGGCTGAAGAGAATGCGGCTGCTTTGGTATTCGTAGTGCCAGCCGGGCAGATAGACGGTCTGAACGGGCGGCGCCTCCTGTCGGGGCGGCTCTTGTTCCGCTCCAGTCATGAGATAGTCCAGCGATACGCCGAAAGAGCGGCCCAGCGCGGCCGATTGTCCATGTCCTGACCACCAAGAAGTGCGTTCAATTTGACAACTGCCGGTTGTGCCGGGCTTTTTTCAAGTACATGAAGTGAAGCAGGATACCGATGAGGGCCAGAAAACCGATGTAGCCGCAGATGGGGTAGACGACGCTTACTACATTTTTGAAGCCGAAGATGCTGCCCACAAAGGCCAGGATGCACAACAGCGCGGTAAAGCGTTCGGAGCGGAGCTGCGCACCGGCCCGGAGCTGCACCCGGGTGGTGATGGCGTAGAGGCTGGAGAGGGCGGCAGTGAACATACCGGCAAAGAGCAGGACAGCGTAGAGGAAGCCCAGCACCGGCGTGAGCTGGAAGGCCAGGGCCAGCATGGGCAGCTCGGCATGAGCGACCACATCGGGGTACAGCGTCATGGGCAGGAGGATGCACGCGAAGATCAGTGTCAGCAGGAGCGCGCCCAGGCCCAGCCCGCGGTGGATGGTTTTCCGTTCCCCCGTGCCTTCGGTGAGGGGCACCAGAATAGAGACGGCCGCCATCATGTTGTAGGAGATAAAGGAGAGGGCAGAGAAGAACCAGTTTCCCAGTAAAGGATTTCCACTGGACAGAGGCTTCATCTCCAAGGGTGCAGGGGAAAGGGTGCAGAAGGCGGCCACACCGATGGCGATAGCGGCTGCTACCAGCAGAGGCACCACCAGACTGAAGGAGGCCAGCAGTCCGGCGGCGCCGGCCAGGGCCACTGCCAGCACCAGCAGGGAGATCAGGGCGTCCCCAGCGACGGCGGGCAGACCAAAGACCTGCTCCAGCAGGGCCCCGGCCCCGGCGAGCATGGCCACCATTACGTCAAAAAGGAAGAAAAGGAAGACCCCCTCCACAAAGAGCCGGAGCCAGCGGAGGTCTCGATAGACGATGATGTGGTCGAACTCGGTCCGGCCGGTCTCCTGCGCGATCTCCATGACCATCCGGCTGAACCCTACGAAGGCCAGGATGGCCAGCGCCATACCCACCAGCCCAAAGCCCCCAAAAACGCCAAAAAATTGGAGCAGTTCCTGGCCCGAGAGAAAGCCGGCCCCCAGGAAGCTCCCGGTAAAGACCACGGCAATCTGGCGGGCGGATATTGGTTTCATATGGTACCCCCCTTGAAAGACAAACTGCGGCGCCGGAACAGGCCGGTGCCGCAGCGCACGGAATGACTCAGGTTCGGCCGATGTCGGTCCGGAAATGAAGATCGGTAAAGGATATGTGCTTTGCGCTGTGATATGCACAGGTGATGGCGGATTTCAACGCAGGTCCGACCGCAGTGACACCCAGTACCCGGCCGCCGGAGGTAAGGATGCGCCCATCCTCGGCCCGCTTGGTGCCCGCATGGAAGACCACCGCGGTCTCGCCTGCCTCTTTCAGCCCGGTGATGGGATAGCCGGTCTGGTAGTGGCTGGGATAGCCCCCGGAAGCCAGCACCAGGCAGCAAGCGGCGGACGCCTTCCAGCGAATTTCCAGCTTGTCCAGGGTGCCGTCATGGCAGGCCAGGAAGATATCCATCAGGTCGGTATCCAGCAGGGAGAGGACCGCCTGACACTCCGGGTCTCCGAAGCGGGCGTTGTACTCCACTACCTTGGGGCCGTCGGGGGTGAGCATCAGACCGAAGTAGAGGACGCCCTGGAAGGGGCGGCCCTCGGCCTTCAGCGCCGCCATGGTGGGGAGGAAAATCTCCTCCATACAGCGCCGGGCGACCTCGGGGGTGTAGCCGGGAGCGGGGGAGATGGCTCCCATACCGCCGGTGTTGGGGCCCCGATCACCATCCAGGGCTCGCTTATGGTCCCGGGAGGAGGGCATGGGCACCAGATGCTCCCCGTCGGCAAAGCAGAGCACCGTCACCTCGGGACCGGTCATGCACTCCTCAATGACCACCTTAGAACCCGCCGCGCCAAATTTGCCGTCGGCCATCATGCTCCGGGCAGCCTCCTCGGCCTCGGACACAGTCTGCGCCACCACCACGCCCTTGCCCAGGGCCAAGCCGTCCGCCTTGACCACGATGGGAGCGCCCTGGCGGCGGATGTAGTCCAGAGCGGGCTCCAGCTCGGTAAAGGTCTCGTACCGGGCGGTGGGGATGTGGTATTTGGCCATCAGGCCCTTGGAAAAGACCTTGCTGGCCTCGATGACAGCGGCGTTTTTCCGGGGGCCGAAGGCAGGGATGCCTTTGGCCTCCAACGCATCCACCATACCCAGCGCCAGCGGGTCGTCGGGCGCGACCACGACGAAATCCATCTCATGGGCGGCGCACCAGTCCACCATGGCGTCCACGTCTGTGGCCTTGATGGGGACACAGGTGGCCAGAGAGGCGATACCGCCGTTGCCTGGGGCACAGTAAAGCTCTTTCACTTTCGGGCTTTTGGACAGAGCCCAGACGATGGCGTGCTCTCGGCCGCCGCCGCCCACCACGAGGACTTTCATAGGATACCTCCATTCAGGATATCAGCAGACTCAGCAGATAAAGGACTGCCATATGGACGGGATAGAACCAGTAAAAAAACCATTTGCCGCTGCGCCCCGTGCGGCCGTTGTAGCGGGCCAGAAGGGGGAGCGCAGCCCAGGAGCAGAGCAGGCACAAAAGCTGGTAGGGGAGGTAAAAGCTGGTGAACCAGGGGAGATAAGACGAAACATTTTCCCAGATACGATCGGTCAGCGCCAGCTCCAGTGGAAAGTGGACCAGATAGGTGGCCGCCATGGCCAGCCCCAGGCAGAGCAGGCGCCGGTCCAGACGGGGACCGCAGAGGAAAAGGGCCACCACGGCGGCCACGCCTGCGCCGCCGTAATCCACGTGGAAGAGCTGGCCCAGCAGGACCAGAGCGGCGGCGGGGAGGAGGGCGAAAAACGGATGCAGGCCCCGCTCCCGCAGCAGGCGGTAAAACCAAATTCCCAGGGCGGCAAAGAAGAAGGTGGCGATGACACTACCGCTCTGCCCGCCGGTGGCGATCAGGGCTACCACGTGAGTCAGCGCGCCAAAGAGCCCCAGGCGGAGCAGGTAGCGGCGAAAATCATGGGTGTGCAGGCAGCCCTCAGCCACAAAGAAGGCAAAGATCGGGAAGGCCAGGCGTCCCGCGTACCGGAAGAGATGGTACAGCAGATCATCGGCGCCTGCGACCGCCGCCATGGGGGCAAAGAGCATGCCGACGTGATCGATGACCATGGATACGCAGGCCAGGTATTTGAGCTGTGTACCGGTCAGGCCATTCCCGTGTTCCTTCATGGGGCTGTTTTAATGGTGGAACAGCCGGGCGCCGGTGAAGGCCATGGCGATGCCGTATTGATCACAGGTGGCGATGACATGGTCGTCCCGGATGGAGCCGCCGGGCTGGGCGATATAGGCCACGCCGGACTTTCGGGCCCGCTCTACGTTGTCGCCAAAGGGGAAGAAGGCGTCGGAGCCCACGGACACGCCGTTTTGGGTGGCGATCCACTCCCTGCGCTCGGCGGGCGTCAGGACCTCCGGCCGGACCTGGAAGGTGTTCTGCCACACGCCGTCGGCCAGCACGTCCTCATACTCGTCGGAGATGTAGATGTCGATGGCGTTGTCCCGGTCGGGGCGGCGGATGCCCGGCACAAACGAGAGGCCCAGGACCTTGGGGTGCTGGCGCAGGTACCAGTTGTCCGCCTTGTTGCCCGCCAGACGGGTGCAGTGGATGCGGGACTGCTGCCCCGCGCCCACGCCGATGGTCTGGCCGCCCTTGGCGTAGCAGACCGAGTTGGACTGGGTGTACTTCAGGGTGATGAGGGAGACCAGCAGATCTCGTTTGGCCGCCTCGGGCAGGTCCTTGTTGGCGGTGACCAGATTGGACAGCATGGCGGCGTCGATCTTCAGGCTGTTGTGGCCCTGCTCGAACCAGATGCCGAAAATCTGGCGGCGTTCGATCTCTGACGGGACATAGGATGGGTCGATCTGGATGACATTGTAGCCGCCCTTGCGCTTGGTCCGGAGAATCTCCAGGGCCTTGTCGGTGTAGCCTGGGGCGATGACGCCGTCGGAGACCTCCAGGGCCAGATAGCGGGCGGTCTGCTCATCGCAGGCGTCGGAGAGGGCGCACCAGTCGCCGTAGGAGGACAGCCGGTCGGCGCCCCGGGCCCGGACATAGGCGGAGGCGATGGGGGACAGGTCCATTCCCTCGGCAAAATAAATCTTCCGCTCCAGGTCGGTAAGTTCGCTCCCCACGGCGGCGCCGGCGGGGGAGACGTGCTTGAAGGAGGCGGCGGCGGGCAGGCCGGTGGCCTGTTTCAGCTCCTGGACTAGCTGCCAGGAGTTAAGGGCGTCCATAAAATTGATGTAGCCGGGCCGTCCGTTGAGGACCTGTAAAGGAAGTTCTCCCTCCTGCATAAAGATGCGGGCGGGCTTTTGATTGGGATTGCAGCCGTATTTGAGTTCCAGTTCGGTCATGACGAAAGCCTCCTTATTGATGCTTGTTGCGGAGCACGGTCTCAGTCTGGCCGCTCTCCAGGTCGATAAAGCGCACGAACAGGGACACCTTGTTATCGGCGTGGAGGCTCTGCCACAGCTCTGCCGCCAAGGTCTCGGCGTCGGGGGCGGTGATTGCCGCGGGCCGGGGCTCTCCTGTAAAGGAGGGCAGCGGGCTGCCGTCTCCATCATAGGTGCTGATAAAGTGTCCCTGCCCGGCGATGGGGGCATCGTATTCGAAAAAGAACCGCTGGCAACAGGCGGGATCGCCCTGGGCGGACTTCAGGATGGACAGACGGTAGGTGCCGTCAGGGCGGACCATACCGGAGATGCGGGGGGTGTAGTTGGGGCCGTCTGGCTCGAACTCCCGGGTGCGCAGAGCACGGACCCAGCCTTCGCCGCGCCGAAAGGCGTCGGCCACCGTGTCGGTCTGGTCGCCGTTGGTGACGATGGTGGTCCCCTCCACCACACGGACCGGGTGATAGATGATGAGGGAGGGGTCGGTCATCCTGGATGCGTCAAAAGCCCGGGTGCGGATGCCGTCGGCCGTCTCTTCAAAGATGCGGTTGCGGCTGTTCTCGCTGCGGCCCATGATGAAATAGGCGATTACCGCCTTCCCGCCGTCGGCAGAGCGGCCCAGCAGGATACCACGGCCGGGATAGGGGTTGGCGCGGAGGGATTCGTTCAGATCAATCAGCATAATGGCTCCTCCTTTTCACATGCGGGCAGAATATGGACGGTCCGGCCCTTTACGACCAGCCGGTCCTGACAGAACAGCGACACGGCCCGAGGGAGAATGACCCATTCGGCCTGCTCCATCACCCGGCGCTGAAGGGTCTCGGGAGTGTCTCCCTCCTGTATGTCTACCGCCCTCTGAAGGACGATGGGGCCGCCGTCAGGCTCCTCGTTGACAAAGTGGACCGTGGCGCCCGTCACCTTGACCCCGTATGCCAGGGCCCGCTCATGGACGCGGAGGCCGTAATAGCCCGTACCGCAGAAGGAGGGGATGAGCGCCGGGTGGACGTTGAGGATGCGGTTGGGATAGGCCGCCACCATTTCCTCCGTGAGGATGTGGAGGAATCCGGCCAGTACCACCAGGTCGATGTCCAGGCGCTGGAGCCGCTCCACGATGGCGCGGGTCATCTCCCGATTGCCCGGGAAATCCTGCCGGGCCACTACATAGCCGGGGATACCGGCGGCGGCGGCCCGCTCCAGGGCGTAGGCGGCGGGGGAAGAGGAGAGGACGGCGGCGATGGTCCCGTTTTGGATGGCTCCGGCCCCCTGCGCGTCGATCAAAGCCTGGAGATTGGTGCCGCCGCCGGAGACGAGTACGGCGATCCTCTTCATACCAGCACGACGCCCTCGTCGCCCTTGACCACCGAGCCGATGATGTAGGCTCGCTCCCCGGCGCGGCAGAGGAAGTTCTTGGCGTTGCCGATCTCATCTCTGGGGATGGCGATGACCAGACCCACGCCCATATTGAAGGTGTTATACATGTCCCGCGAATCGATCTTGCCCTGCTTGGCGATCAGGTCAAAGATGGGGGGGACGGGGAAGGAGGCGGTCTCGATGCGGGCGGTGAGGCCCGGCTTCATCATGCGGGGCACATTTTCATAAAGGCCGCCGCCGGTGATGTGGCTGATTGCGCGGATGTGGATTCCGTGCTTGAGCAGGCACCGGATGGCCTTGACATAGATGTGGGTGGGCTTGAGCAGCTCCTCACCCAGGGTGCAGCCCAGCTCGGCCACATGGGTGTTCAGGGTTTTGGCGTCCTCGCCCAGCACCTTGCGGACCAGAGAGAAGCCGTTGGAGTGGACACCAGAGGAGCCCAGGCCCACCAGCAGGTCGCCCTCCTGCATGGTGGAGCCGTCCAACATGTTCTCCTGATCGGCGATGCCCACGGAGAACCCGGCCAGATCGTACTCGTCGGCGGGATAGAAGCCGGGCATCTCGGCGGTTTCGCCGCCAATGAGAGCGCAGCCGGCCTGGCGGCAGCCCTCTACCACGCCGGAGACGATGGACTCGACGCGCTCAGGCACGTTTTTGCCCACGGCCAGATAGTCCAGGAAAAAGAGGGGGGCGGCGCCGGAGCAGACGATGTCGTTAACGCACATGGCCACGCAGTCGATGCCCACGGTGTCGTGCTTGTCCAGGACAAAGGCCAGTTTCAGCTTGGTGCCCACGCCGTCGGTGCCGGAGACCAGGACAGGCTTCTGGATGCCCTCCAGATTGGGGGCAAAAAGCCCGCCGAAGCCGCCCAGCGTGCCGATGACGCCGGGAATGTAGGTGGATTCCACCAGAGGCTTGATGCGGTTGACGGCCTCATAGCCGGCAGTGACGTCCACACCGGCGGCGGCGTAGGATTCGGAGTGAGAATTTTTCATAGGTCGTTATTCCTTTCCTGTCCAGCAGTAGGTGCAAATCTGATCGCGGTCGATGCCGATGGCCTCCAGCAGGCCGTCCAGGGACTGATAGCCCAGGGAGTCGAAGCCCAGCGTCTTGCAGATGCTCTGGAGCATACAGGCCCCCCTCTGCGTGGAGGCGTCGGCGTATTCGTCCAGGTGCTCCTGCCCCTCGTCCCCCTCCAGCTCCTGCACCGTTTTTCGGGCCAGCAGCTCCATATCGGAGTTGCTGCGGGAGAAGTTCAGAAACTTGCAGCCGTACATGATAGGGGGACAGGCGGAGCGCATGTGGACCTCGGCGGCTCCGGACTCGTAGAGAAATTCCACCGTCTCCCGAAGCTGTGTGCCCCGGACGATGGAGTCGTCCACAAAGAGGAGCTTTTTGCCCTCAATGAGCTCAGGAACGGGGATCTGCTTCATTTTGGCCACTTGGTTGCGCACGTCCTGGTTGACGGGCATGAAGGACCGGGGCCAGGTGGGGGTGTATTTGACGAAGGGGCGGGCGAAGGGCTTGCCGCTGCGGTTGGCAAAGCCGATGGCGTGGGGGACGCCGGAGTCGGGGACGCCGGCCACGTAGTCCACTTTGGGCAAGCGGCCCTGCTGCACCTCGTCCCGGGCCATGATCTCGCCGTTGCGGTAGCGCATGACCTCCACGTTGACCCCCTCGTAGTTGGAGTTGGGGTAGCCGTAATAGGTCCAGAGGAAGGCGCAGATCTTCATCCGCGTTCCGGCGGGGGAGAGGGTCTCCCACCCCTCGGCGGTGACCCGGACGATCTCCTGCGGACCCAGCTCATAGGCGTCCTCATAGCCCAGCTTGTGATAGGCAAAGGATTCGAAGGAGACGCAACAGCCGTCCTCGTTTTTGCCGATGAGCACCGGCAGGCGGCCCAGGCGGTCCCGGGCGCACAGGATGCCGTCCTGGGTCAGGATGAGGATGGTGGCTGAGCCGTCGATCGCCTCTTGGGCGTGGCGGATGCCGGAGATCAGGTCGTCCTTCTGATTGATGAGGGCGGCGGTGAGCTCGGTAGCGTTGACCTTTCCCGAGCTCATGGCCATGAACTGGTGGCCGTGGTCGGAGAAATAGGTTTCCACCAGCCTGTCGGCATTGTTGATGATGCCCACGGTAGTGATGGCGTAAAGGCCCAGGTGGGAGCGCACCAGCAGAGGCTGGGGGTCGGTGTCGCTGATACAGCCGATGCCGGACCGGCCGTGGAAATCGGCCAGGTCCTTTTCGAACTTGGTGCGGAAAGGGGTGTTCTCAATGTTGTGGATCTGCCGCTGGAAGCCGTCGCGCTCATCGTAGATGGCCATTCCGCCCCGGCGGGTGCCCAGGTGGGAGTGGTAATCCACGCCGAAGAAAAGGTCCAGCACGCAGTCCCGCTTGGAGATTGCGCCAAAAAAGCCCCCCATGGATCACCGATCCCCCATCAGACGGCGCATGACCTCCTCATAGGCCTCCTCGGCGCCGCCCAGATCCCGGCGGAAACGGTCCTTGTCCAGCTTCTCGTGGGTGGTCTCATCCCACAGACGGCAGGTATCGGGAGAGATCTCGTCGGCCAGCACGATGGCGCCGTCGCTGGTTTTGCCGAACTCCAGCTTGAAGTCCACCAGGTCGATGCCGATCTCCTTCATGAAGCCCTTGAGCAGATCGTTGACCATGAAGGCGTGCTTTTGGATGAGGTCGATCTCCTGCTGGGTGGCCAGCTTGAGGGCCAGGGCATGATAGGTGTTGAGCAGGGGGTCGCCCAGGTCGTCATTCTTATAGGAGAACTCAATGGTGGGCTCGTCGAACACGATACCCTCCTCCACGCCGTAGCGCTTGGCGAAGGAGCCGGCGGAGATATTGCGGATGATGACCTCCAGAGGTACGATGGAGACCTTCTTCACGGCAGTCTCCCGGTCGGACAGCTCTTCCACATAGTGGGTGGGTACGCCCTGTGCCTCCAGCCGGCGCATGAGATTGTTGGTCATGCGGTTATTGATGGCGCCCTTGCCGGTGATGGTACCCTTCTTGAGGCCATTGAAGGCGGTGGCGTCGTCCTTATAGGAGACGATGACCACTTCGGGGTCGCCGGTGGCGAACACTTTCTTTGCCTTTCCCTCGTAGAGCTGCTCCTTCTTCTCGTAAGCCATCTTAAAACTCCTCCATCTGCATGTTTTGATCTTTTTGGGAAACTTCATCGGCCATCTGGGCCTTGAAAGCGGTGAGCTTATTGGCCAGCGCCTCGTCCGAGAGGGCCAGCATCTGGGCGGCCAGGATGGCGGCATTGTCGGCGCCGTCCACGGCCACGCAGGCCACGGGGATGCCCTTGGGCATCTGGACCATGGAAAGCAGGGAATCCAGACCCCCCATCATCGAGGTCTGGATGGGTACGCCGATCACAGGCAGGGTGGTGTAGGCGGCGATGACGCCGGCCAGATGGGCGGCCTTGCCGGCGGCGGCGATGACGGCCCCGAAACCGTTTGCCCGGGCGGCAGAGGCGAACTGCTCCGCAGCGGCGGGGGTGCGGTGGGCGGAGATAACCCGGACCTCCACGGGGATTTCAAAGGACTTGAGGCGCTGGATGCAGGGTTTCATGACCTCCAGATCACTGTCAGAGCCCATGACTACGGCAACTTTTTTACACATGCTGTTTCCCTCCTAAAAAACAAAACAAAGCAGGCCATCCGCAAAAACAGATGACCTGCCGATCGGTTACCGATTGAAATTGGACGCATTGAGGCCCTTGCAAACGCCCTGACCATTCCCGTGGGAGATGTACAGAAAAAGCACCATTTCCGCACTCCTTCGTCCGTATTCGAACAAAATTTTATCCCATTTTACACGGGTTTACAAGGGCGGAAAATCAATTTCGTAGGCTTACACAACATCCCCTGCGATTCGGAATCCCGCCTTGGCGATTCTTGCCGTTGAACCGTCAGTACAGGCCGATGCCGCTGAGGATGCGCTGAATTTCGGACGCCCGGCGGGACCAGGCGGCGGCGGAACCGTAGTCTCTCCGGCGGGGGGAGACCCAGGTGGGGTCCTCGGCCAGCGCGCTTGCGCACATGCGGTCATACTCCTCCAGGGAGTGGGCGCCATAGATGACATCGGGGAACTCCTCCACCTGCTCGGGCAGGAGCATGGTGACGATGGGCTTGCCGGTGGAGAGATATTCGTAGATACGCCGGGGAATGACGTCGCTGTCCAGCCGGTCCCGGCGCTGGAGGTCCAGGCAGACGTCAAAGCGGCCCAGATAGTCGGGGACCTCCACCATGGGCCGGGGGCCCAGCAGATGGACGTTGGGCAGCTCGCGCAGGTAGGTCAGTCGGGGATTGTCGCTCACCGGACCCACGAGCACGAACTGCCAGCGGGAGTGGCCCTTGGCAGCGTACTCCACGGGGGCCAGGTCCAGGGCGGCGTCCACCGCACCCACCCAGCCCAGCACCGGGCCGGACAGGCCGGACAGCTCTGGGGGAGTATCCAGGTCCGTCCGGCAGAACATGGGGAAATTCACTCCGTTGGGGATGAGGGCGATGTTGGCGTTGCAGGGGGAGAGCCGGTCCCGCAGGTAGGGGGAGGCGGCAAAGACCACGTCGGCCGCCGCCGACAGATCGCCCTCCCAGTGGAGAGGCAGATGAGACCAGTCCCGACTACAGTCGTAAATCAGGCCCTGATAGGCCAGGTGGTCCAGCAGATGGACCTGGGCGGGGGAGGTGGTCCACAGCACGGCGTCCCGGAAGCTGTGGCGACTCATGGCCCGGAGCACCTGGCCGGCCTGCCGCCGCCAGGCCCGGCGAAACAGCAGGGAGGCCCGCTCCGGCACCGCGGGGGCGGGGGGCAGCGTGTAAAGGAATACGCCCGGGCGGACCTGCCTGCCCTGTTTGCGTTCCTTGGAGCCGGCGGGCTCAAAGAAGAGGACCTGGGCGCGCTTCAGCCGTGTGACGAGCTGCTGGGTGCGGGTGGGGATGGCCTGCCAGGGCTCGTGGGAGAGGACAACGTATTGTTTCAAGGGGAGGACCTCCGTGGATATCAGGGTTTCGGCGGGGCGAGACCCAGCAGCTTGGCCGCCGTCTCGCTGTTGCGGCGCTCGACCTGACGCAGGCGCTCCACGCCGCCGGAGAGGAACTGGACATCTCCGATGCGCCGTACGGCGGCGTCAATCTGGCCGGTGAGGCGCTCGTAGGTGAGCTCGCCCAGGTCGGTGAACAGATCCTGGCCGATATAGGACAAAAAGGAGCTGATCTTCTGGTCGTAGACCACGCCCACCAGCGGGACGCCCTGTCCGGCGGAAAAGACCAGGGCGTGCAGGCGCATGGAGACCACCACCTGCATCCGGGCGAAAAGGCCGATGGTGTGGTCGGAAGCTCCGGTATCCTCGACGATGTGGTGGGGGGCCTTCATATAGGCGGCCGCCTTCCGGGAAGCCTCCACATCCAGCCGCTTTTCGATGGGCAGAAAGACCGGAGTCAGGCCGTATGTTTCCCAGGCATAGTCCGCCGCCCGCCCGAAGAGTTCGGCCTTCTCCTCAAAGCCGGGCCAGGGGCGGAGGGTAAAGCCGATATACCGGCCGTGAGGGTCCAGCCCCTGGCTCTCCAGCATCCCGTCAATGACCTCGGGTTCGGCGGCGGGCAAAATGACAGTAGGGTCGGCGGAGAGGACGATCTCGGGCCGGGTCACCCCCATGTCCTCCAGCTCGGAAAGGGAATGGGTGTCCCGCAGGGTGATAGCATCCACGCTTTTCTGGAGCACCCGGGAGGCCCGCTTTCGGTTGGAGGGGTGGTGAATGGGGCCGATGCCGCAGCCGTACATGAGGACCTGGTTGCCCAGGCGCTTGGCGGCTGAGATGGTAAAAAGATAGAACCACAGGGAGCGGTGGCTGGTGACGTCCTGCATCAGGGAGCCGCCGCCGTTGATATACAGACGGGTGCGGGCCATGCGCCAGAGGAATTTGGGGACCCCGAAGGTGTAGATGGAGTTGACCCGGTATTTCAGCCGGGTGTCCTGGGGACTGCGGGAGAGAACCCACACGGGCAGATCGGGGTCCAGGTGCCGCAGCTCAGCCACGATGGCCTCCAGAATGGCGTCGTCGCCGGCGTTGCCGCGGCCATAGGCCCCGCAGACCAGGGCGCCGTCCCGGCTGTGATGGGGCCGCTGCTGGCGGCGCAGGATGATCTCGTAGATGTCGAGCTGACGGCGGACGGTGGATTCCAGAGCGTATTCCTCCACGGCCTTCTGGTGCAGGCGCTGGCCCAGATGGTGGCGCAGAGTGGCGTCCTGGGCCAGGGCGACGAGGTGCCGGGCCAGTTCGTCGGCATCGCCGGGGGAGAAGAGCAGCCCGTTGACCCCGTGGTCAATGAGGTAGGGCACACCTCCCACCCGGGAGCTGATGGTTGGCAGGGAGGCCCGGGCCCCTTCGGTGAGGGCGTAGGGAAAGGTCTCGGACAGCGAGGTGAGAGTATTGATGTCCAGGGACTGATAGAAGGTGTTGGTGTCGGTGACCCAGCCGGCGAAGCAGACCTGCCCGGCCACGCCCAGCTCGGCGGCTAACCCCTTGAGCATATCCAGTTGTTCGCCGTCCCCGGCGATGAGCAGCCGGAGCTGGGGACAGGCTGCATGGGCCTTGGCAAAGCCGCGGATCAGGGTGGCGATATCTTTGACCGGGTTGAGGCGGGCGGCGATGCCCGCCACCACGGAGGTCTCGTCAACCTCCAGGCCCACGGACCGGAGATAGGCCATACGGTCCAGGGCGGGGGGCGGCAGGGTGAAGTCGATGCCGTTGTAGATGGGGAAGAGCTTGTCCGGGTCAAAGCCCCGGGAGATGAGCAGATCCACCATGGCGTCGGAGACGCCGATGCGGTAATCCAGCCGCCGCAGTGCGAGGGTATTGATGGTGCCGTAGGTGACGCGGGAGAAGGGTCGGCCCAGATAATCCAGGCGGTAGTCGGAGTGGACGGTGGTGGCCACCGGCAGGCCGGTGGATTTACGCAGAAAGGCGCCCATCATATTCCCGCGGGCACCGTGACAGTGGATGAGATCGTAGCCGCCCTCCCGGATTTTCTGCTTGAGCAGGCGGAGGGTGCGGAGCACATTGCGGTCGGAATAGACCTGAGTGGAGATGCCCAGCTCCCGCGCCTCCTGGGCGAAGGGTCCCTCCATGAAGCAGACCATGTCCACCTCGATGGTCCTGGACAGGTTCTGGAGCAGGGAGAGCACATGGGTTTTGGCGCCGCCGCTGTCGCCGCCGCTGATGAGATGAATGACTTTCATGCCGAGGGCCTCCAAAAAGTACTTGTAACGCAGACAAAAATATTATACAATAGTTCGGTAAGACGGTCAAATAAAAAGAGGACAACGTCCCTTCGCAGAAAAACAAACGGAGGTATCCCATGAAAGTCGTGGATGAAAAGGGAAAAATTTTTGGCAGGCTGAACATCATTGATCTGCTGGTCGTACTTCTGCTCATCGCCGCGGTGGCGCTGGTGGGCTATAAGGCCACCCACCGGGCCGAGAATGCCGGCGGTGGCACTACGGTGCTTACCTACACCGTGGAGTGCGACGCCATCAAGCCGGAGGTCTACGAGAGTGTGAAGGCATTTGTGGAGGCGTCCGAGGAGGGCGACCAGTTGATGGCCAACGGCGAGATGGTGACCGCCTGGGTCACCGACGTTACCGCCACGCCCCACGAGGCCAATGCCACCCTGAGCGCCAACAACGACGGCAGTCTGGTCCTGCCTGTGGACCCGGATACCGTGGATCTGGTGTTCACCATCAAGGCCCATGTGGCCAACACCGTCACCAACGAGGTGGGCTCGCAGGAGGTCCGGGTGGGCAAGCGTCACATCGTCAAGACCACGCATTTTGAGGTGATCGACGGCATCATTCTCACCTGCGGCTGGGAGACCCAGGAGGGGTGAGCCTGCGGACCCGGGTATCTGGAACAATCCATACGAAGGGCGGGGGCACATGGCTGGCCCCCGCTCTGCTTTCTCTGGAGGCATAGGATGCTGGAGTATATTCAGGCCTTGGACGGGGCCGTTTTGCTGTGGATACAGGAAGTCCTGCGCCTGCCCGTACTCGACGGGTTTATGACGCTGTTTACCCAACTGGGCAACGCCGGGCTGGTCTGGGTGGGGATCTCTCTGGCCCTGCTGTTGGTCCCGCGGACCAGACGCATGGGCTTTTGGGCTCTGGTGGCGCTGCTGCTGGGTCTGCTGTGCACGAACGTGGTCCTCAAGCACCTGGTGGGCCGGACCCGGCCCTGGCTGGTGGTGGAGGGGCTCACCCATCTGGTGGTAGAGAACGACCCGCTCTCCTTTCCCTCGGGACACACCTGCGCCGCCTTCGCGGCGGGGTCGGTGTGGGCGCGGTTTGTGGAGCGGCGCTGGCTCAAGGGCCTGTGCATCCTTCAGGCTGTGCTGATGGCCTTTTCCCGCCTGTATGTGGGGGTGCACTTTCCCACTGACGTGCTGGCGGGCTGTGCCGTAGGCCTGTTCTGCGGCTGGCTGGCCTGGCGGCTGTACGGCAAGTGGGAGGCGGGACGGACATGAAGGGACCCATCCTCATTCAGGGGGCCATGGATGTGGAGACCGACTGGCTGGTTTCCCGGCTGGAAGCGCGGGAGGAGACGGTGACAGGCGGCTTTCGCTTCTGGCGGGGCCGCTGCGGAGCCCTGGATCTGGTGGTGAGCCGGACGGAGATCGGCACCATTCGGTGCGCCGCCGCCACCGCCCTGGGCGCCACAGCCTTCCGTCCCCGGGCTGTGATCAATCAGGGCGTTGCCGGCTCCCACCGGGAGGACCTGCACGTAGGAGACCTGGTAGTAGGGCGGAGCTGCATCCACATCCACGATCTCAAGACGCAGATGCGGAACAGGGGGGAGGGCTCGGCGCCCTTCGACTGGGAATTTCACCTCCACGACGACGGGCAGCGGATATTCCCGGTGTATGAAGCGGACCCGGCTTGGGCGGCGCTGTTTGAAAAAGCCCCCTGGCAGGGGACGAGAGTTTCGGGGCGATTGGGCAGCGGCGACGTATTCAACCGGGAGATCGACCGTATCCTGTGGCTCCGGCAGCGGGCGGGGGAGTGCTGTGAGGATATGGAGAGCGCGGCGGCCTATGAGGTGTGCGCCCGCTTCGGCGTGCCCTGCGTAGGCGTGCGGATCATCTCCAACAACGAGCTGACCGGAGAGTCCTATCAGCGCACGGTGGGGGAGCGGCTTCAGCGCTTCGTGCTCACAGCGCTGGAGGTGCCTGTATAAAAAGAGGTCCGTACCCAAAGGCACGCACCCATAAGGAAGTAATTTAATTGTCGCAGGGCGGCATGGCTGAAAGGTCATGCCGTCCTGCCTTTTCTTTGCCTTTCCACCGTCTGATCATCGCCCGGCAGGTTCACCTCTCCAATGAAGTTCCAGACCAGTTCAATCTTCTGCCTGCGGTGGCCGCTGGACTTATCCGGCGCATGGATGATGATCTTCTTTACAAACTCATTGACGATGGTGGGTGTCAGTTCCCGGATACCCACATACTTCCGCACAATGGCTGCAAAGCTAGCAAAATCGGCTTGATCTTGTTCAAAGGTTTCTACTGCGTCCCGCCATACCTTGACCTGCTCCGTCAGTTCTTTTTGCTCCGCTTCATAGTCGGCGGAGAGCTTCAAGAACCGTTCATGGCTGATTGCCCCGCTGATGTCATCCTCATAGATGCGCTTGAAAATACGGTCAAGCTCGGCAATGCGCTTTTCCGCTTGGACGATTTCACGCCTGCGCTTCTTGGCCTCTTTCTCCGCTTCTTGAAAACGCTGCTTTCTCGCCGCTTCCTCAAATGCCATGGCATCATCAAAGAACAGCGCCGTCACATCGAAAATCCGCTGTAACACGAACAGTTTCAGCGTTTCTTCCCGGATAAAGTGCATGGTGCAATCACCCGTATTACTCTTATACCGGGAACACCGATAGCAGTCTTGCTGCGGTGTCATGTTTTTGCCTGTGGCGAAATGCAGCTTGCTTCCACAGTCGGCACAGTACAGCAGACCGGAAAACATCCCTTGCCGCTCGGCTTGCTTTGCTGGGCGGCGCTTGTTCTCCCGCAACTCCTGTACCCGCGCAAAGACTTGTTCATCGATAATGGCGGGCTGGGTATTGGGGAAAATCCGCTGGTTCTCTGGGGCGTTATGCAGCCGCTTTTTCAGCTTGTGGGACTTGGAATAGGTCTTGAAGTTCACCGTGCAGCCGGTGTACTCTGGCCGCTCCAATATCCCCGCGACAGATTTCGGACTCCATTGGTACGGCTTCTCCGGCAGCGGCTTTCCGTCCCGTTGGGCATAGTGGGCCTTAACCGTCAGGACGTGTTGGGCGGTCAACAGCTTGGCAATCTGCATGGGGCCTTTCCCTGCAATGCACAGATCGAAAATCCGTCTGACGATCTCGGCGGCTTCCTCGTCCACAATCCACTTCTTTTTGTCTGCTGGGTCTTTCATGTAACCATATGGCGGATTGGTGCAGAGGTGTTCCCCGGCATTTCCTTTGGCACGCATGACAGCCCGGATCTTTTTGCTGGTATCGCGGGCGTAGAAGTCGTTGAACAAGTTCCGGAAAGGGGTAAAATCATTGTCCCCCTTGTCGCTGTCCACGCCGTCATTGATGGCGATATACCGAATATCTCGCTCAGGAAAGAAACTCTCGGTATAGTAGCCCACTTTCAGATAGTCCCGACCCATGCGGGACATATCCTTGACAATGACGGTTCTGACCTTTCCCGCCTCGGCCAGCCGGATCATCTCATTCCAGCCCGGACGGTCAAATGTTACCCCGGACACACCATCGTCAATGAAGAACTTTGGATTAGGAAAACCGTTGTCGGTTGCGTACTTCAAAAGGATTTTCTTTTGATTGGCTATGCTGTTGCTCTCGCCGTCCAGAGCGTCCTCTTGGGATAGGCGGGCGTATAAAGCGGTAATGTTGTCGGGATAGGTGGTGTTTGCTGTCATGGTTCATTCCTCCTGTAATGAACGCCCGACAAACAGGTTGCTGTCCTTATTATACTGTGGTTTGTCCTCTTTGTCAGCAGATGTGGCAATGGCTTCCGAACGAATAAGCCGCACCATTTTGTCATAAAGTGGCTCCGTCCCACCGCAGGAAGTATGTACTTCATAGACCGTCCCGCCGAGCTTATAACAGACGGTTTCTTGCAGCGGATTTCCCCGTTTTGGGAGATAATCGCTCTCTTTGGTGCTTTGTTTCCTTTCCATTCCGTTCCCGTCCTTTCCGGGGAAGCCACAACAGAGCAAGCATAGGAAGTGTGGCCACACTTCCGTAAAATCTCCGTTTCCGGCCTGTTGCCGGAGCGGAGATTTTTGCTTGTTGGGAGCTTCCCAAACCCTTGCTTTTTGCTTCGCCAATATTACGCTTGAAAGGACGGAAACTGCCCGCTAAAGAGGTGGAAAAAGTATTTTCAAATCAAAGCAGCCAGTAGCCTGCTAGTTTGCTCCGCAGGTTACTGGCTGTTTTAGTTATTTTAATTTGATTAAACAAGATTCAAAGAATTGATCCATGTCTGGATTGCTTCTGCCAATACATACTGCTGACGCAATACGGCCATACCCGTTGCCGGAATACTAGGTTCGTATTCCTTTTCTTTTATGTTTTCTTCTAGGTAGGCTTTCAAAGTATTGATATTCTCCTGAATCTCTGCAACACATGCACGCTGTTTTCCATCCGGTAAAGAATCCAGATTCACAATAACAGCATTGAAGTCCAAGAAAATGTTGATTGGTTTTGAAGAGATTTCAAACATGAGCCGTTCAAATTCGGATTCTCCAGCCTCGGTCAGAGAGTAAACTGCCTTTTCCGGCATCTTGCCTTCTTTGACGACTTCGCCCCGGATTAGCCCTTTTTCTTCTAACTGAATTGTCTTTTTATAGATAGATGGAGTGCTGATTTTTACCCATTTAGAGATGTTCCTGTATTCCACCAATTTCTGTATATCATAGGCACTCATCGGCTCTTTTTTTAACATTCCAAGAACAATTAAATCAATGGTAGCCATGTGGATCACTCCCTTCCACTCCAGCGCGTATTTTGAATAGCAGCACTATAAATTATAGTATTTGATTTTATAGTCTTTGTCAAGAGTGGGTACGACTCCCTTGACAAATACTATAATTTATAGTAGTATAGTCGTTGCAGTATACTATAATTTATACTACTGTAATTTATTCTTTCAGGAGGAAGTATCCACAATGAGTGAACGCAACAACAAACTTAAGCTTTTGGGCAGTGCGCCCATCCCCAAAGCTCTGATGGCCCTCGGCATACCGATTATGATTGGGATGTTGATCAATGCACTCTATAATCTGGTAGATGCCTATTTTGTGGGCGGTCTGGGCGAAAGTCAAATGGGTGCTATTTCCGTCGTGTTCCCCTTGGGACAAGTCGTGGTTGGTTTGGGCCTTATGTTCGGTAACGGAGCCGCATCCTATCTGTCAAGACTGCTTGGGCGCGGAGATAAAGATACCGCCAATAGGGTGGCAAGCACCGCACTATATAGCAGTATTCTGATTGGCGCCATTATCATTCTGTTTTCTACGGTTTTCCTCAAACCAATTTTGGCAATGTTGGGCGCAACAGAAACGATTATGCCGTATGCCCTGACATACGCAAGAATTTATGTGCTGTCCTGTATTTTCAACGTGTTTAATGTAACAATGAACAACATTGTAAGCAGCGAGGGCGCCGCAAAGACGACCATGTGTGCCTTGCTGCTGGGAGCCGTATTGAACATCGGATTGGATCCTCTTTTCATTTACGCTTTGGACATGGGTGTAGCGGGTGCAGCAATTGCCACAGCAATTTCGCAAATGGTGTCCACACTCGTTTATCTAACCTATGTTCTTCGCAAAAAAAGCGCATTTTCCTTCAGTGTAAAAGTGTTTTCTCCTACGGGACAAATGATGGCGGAAATTTTGAAAATTGGAATTCCCACTTTAGTATTCCAACTGCTGACAAGCCTTTCGATTGCGCTGATTAACCGTGCATCCGGCGATTATGGCGATTCGGTCATTGCAGGCATGGGGGCAGTCACGCGAATTACTTCTATGGGAACGCTTGTTGTTTTTGGATTTTTAAAAGGGTTTCAGCCTATTGCCGGATTCAGCTATGGGGCAAAGAAGTTTGATCGCCTGCGCGAAGCAATCAAAATCTCAATCATTTGGTCTACCAGTTTCTGCTTAGTCGTGGGTTTGGTGATGGCCGTTTTCTCCACGCAGATTATCTCTCAATTTACAGAGGGAGATACTCAAATGATTTTGGCCGGTCAAAAATCCCTGTTTGCGAACGGCCTTACATTCATTCTCTTCGGTTTCTACACGGTATATTCCTCTCTGTTTCTTGCTCTGGGCAAGGGGGCGGCAGGCTTCTTTTTAGGAGCGTGCAGACAAGGTATCTGCTTTGTCCCTGTCATTTTGTTGCTGCCTATGGTATGGGGCATGAACGGAATTTTGTATGCCCAACCCATCGCAGATGTAATTTCCGTAGTAATCACTATTTTTATGGCGTTGCACCTTCATCGGGAACTGTCCAGGGCTGAAAAACAGACTATGTCCAATTCGGAAATGTAAGTTACGCCCCTTGACTTTTACTATTGTCAATAGTGCTATTGTTAATAGTAAAAGTCGGAGGTGTCGTTATGTCGTCGATTGATTTAGTCATACTTGGTATTGTATTGGAGAAACCGCAAAGCACCTATGACATTCAAAAGGATGTGGAGTACCACCATTTTTCCCGCTGGACGAAAATAAGCGTCCCCTCTATTTATCGAAAAGTACTCCAGTTGAGCGAGAAGGGTTATCTCCAAAGCGATATTGTCAAGGGCGATAAGTTTGCGGATAAGGCCATTTATTCTATTACCGATCAGGGCAGAGCATATTTCAAGGAGTTGATGTCCTCTTGCGCCGCTGGCCCAGTACCTTTGCTATTCGATTTCAATGTGGTCATTACCAATTTGAACAAGATGGACAAAGCCGAAGCGTTGGAGCTGGTTTCGACTTTGCGCCGGAGCATACAGTCCTCGGCTGAATCGAACGAGGGCTATGCGCGGGAATTTACAGACATTCCCTTGGTTGGGAAAACTATTTTTGAGCAGCAGCAGCTTCTCTATCGCGCCCTTTTGGAATGGCTGGATCACTTTGAAGGGCAGTTCTTGGAAGAATGAGTACAGGCCCCAAAAGCAGTTTGACCATCCTGTTTGAAGCTCCGTTTTGGATCGGTCTATATGAAAGAACGGATAATGGCAAGTACGAGGTATGCAAAATCACTTTCGGCTCAGAGCCCAAAGATTACGAGGTCTATGAGTTTCTGCTGAAGAATTGGCACAAGTTGAATTTTAGTCCCCCAATCCAGGCCGAAGCAGCCATAGAGCGAAAAATCAATCCTAAACGTATGCAGCGCGAAATTCAAAATCAACTACAAGATAAAGGCATTGGAACAAAGGCGCAGCAGGCGTTAAAACTCCAGCATGAGCAATGTAAGCTGGAACGCAAAACCAAGAGTCGCGAGCAGAAAGAGGCGGAGAAAGACCGCCAGTTTGCCATACGGCAGGAAAAGAAGAGAGCCAAGCACAGAGGAAGATAACAAGAAGATAGAATGGATTTTATGCCCCTTTTGCGGCAGCAAAACGCGATTGAAAATCCGTGATGATACGGTACTGGAAAACTTTCCACTGTATTGCCCGAAATGCAAACATGAAACCTTGATTGCGGTAAGACAACTGAATCTATCCATCATCCGAGAGCCAGACGCTAAGACGCAGAGCCGATAACTTGCAAGAGTATTTCTTCTTGTAGTTATCGGCTTTTTCTATTCCTTAACACATGATCCAATTATTCCGCCCGACGGGGAAAGAAAAAAACCGTTGCCGGGCAGGTTGTTTTTGTGTGCGCTATCTCATATCCCAGCGGCGTTTTTGAGAAATCAAGACCGCCGTTTTTGCTTTGCTTACTCTATGTTGCTCTATGCAAGATCGGCAGTCCACGGAGGAGACCACCATGCTGATACAGTCTGTTTATCAACTATATAGCTTATTAAAAAAAGCTTATCTTCAGCACGGGAGAGTTTTGGACAAAAATATGTACTATACGGTGTAAGTTGTCGGCATATTACATTTACTTTTGCTGATCTGTTATGGTGGTCTTTCGGTGCGGGCCGAAACTGCCGTATCAACATAGACACAATAGAGACAAGGGGTGGTGGCACCAACTCTAACTTCTCATTCTCCCGCGGATCGGGGGTGAGAAGATAAAGTACATCTCTGATAGTTATGGAGAACGCTGCCGGTTTGACGCTTTCTGCAAAACCGTCCTCCGCAATGAGGCCAAAACCTATCTGCGAGATTTGTGCCGCCAGCGAAAATGGGAAACCCAGTTCAGTGTCTTGTCGCAGTATGAAATGGACAAGCTCTGCACGATGGACGAATACCCAAGCGACAGCATCCCATTCACGGCATATGGCTACGCTCTGCATATCCGGGACGAACTGGTGGCCGACGCCTTTGCAAGCTTGCCAGAACAGGAACAGAGCATTTTGATCCTGTATTGTGTGTTGGAGCTGGCAGACGGTGAGATTGGTGGTATTGCAGGAATGTCCCGCAGCGCCGTCCAGCGGCACAGGGCAAAGACACTGAATGAACTGCGAAAAGACTTACAATCCAAAGGAGTGAGAAACTAACATGAAGCAACCAACTTTTAACGGCAGAGTGCTTTTGCCAATGGACATAATCGAAGCGGCCCGCGCCGGTGATCCGTTAGCATTGGAGCGCGTCTTACGGTATTACGACCGCTACATCAACAAGATTTGTACGCGAACGCTTTATGGCAAAGATGGTCTGCCGCGCATCGGTATTGATGAGTACATGAAGCACCGCTTACAGGCAAAATTGGTGGATGCCATCGTAGTCAAGAAATAGCAAAGCCAAAGGAAGCCGTCAAGGGTCGAGATGAACGCTCCGCGCCCTTGACGGCTTCCTCCGTCTTTGTTGTGTGGTAGCTAAGCGGGTGCAAGCAGAAATCCGCTTGCGCCCGCTGCCATTATAGTGTTTATATCTACGCATTTAGATGGTTAGACAGTGCGCTTTTGCAATGCTTTCCAGCATGTGTCGATGAATGGGAGGCAAATTTATTTACTACCTATTGAAATGCTATTCTAAATGCGTAACCCCGAAAGCTGTCTGAGGTACTTATTGAGCAGAACAATTGAGAAATTAGCTGAAATCATTTATAATATAATAGATTTCACTATTAGGAGCAAAGAGATGGATAACATAATAAATTATATAAAGATTTTCTTTTTCAAAAAAATAAATGTAAAGAAAATGTATTGTTTATTCTCATTTTCTCTATTCCTGTCCTTAATTGAGATTGCTTTGAATATCATATTAGTTCAATTTCGTTTGGAACAATATTGGTTGCTACTTCCTGTTGGCATATACATTATCTTTGCTATACTTGCAAAGAGTTTTTATGTAATTCGAGTTATAAGTGTTTCGCTTGAGTTGAGCAACATTTTTTCTTTTTTGCTTTTTGTTGGTTGCATCCGAAATGTTTGGATTTCCTCTTTTATTAGTAGACACTATGAAAACATCTCGATAATAATATTACTTGCTCTATTCTTGAATTTCTATGTTTCCAAAATTCAAGGAAGAAATGTAACAGACAATATTAGCACAATACCTACCACACAACTATTCAACTTATTTTACTTGAATACTTCCAAGGCTCATGAGATCGCAATGCTAATCGATAATAAAATAATGAAAACTATCGAAAGAGAGCAGATTTCGGAAGAGCTATTGAAGTATAATGTTGCAACTACGCTAGGCCCCAAAGAGATAGTTTCTGCAGATGTGGGGTATTCCATAGAGGATAATTCCAAAAAACGTGTCTATGAAAATTTTGATGTTAAGATAACAAAGTCAATTATGCTTCGCACAATATATGAAACGGCACAGAAAAAAAGTATTAGTGATACGGGACTTAAAATC